>NZ_JBFIIH010000177.1:0-5956 GCF_041601355.1 Neptunomonas sp. | reverse complement strand
TGACGATGGTGTCGATGGGCAGGCCTGAATAGCCGCGCCATTGGCCGGCGTGGATGCGCTCCACCATGCTGCCCATCTGTGTCAAATTGACGTGAACATCTTCTGCAATGTTGTGTTCATCCAGCAGCAATTCACTGTTCGACGGCAGGCGCAGTGCTGTGTGCAGGGCGGGGCGGTTTTCGGAGCTGTTGATGGTATCACCCGAGAACAACCGCGCTTTCCAGTCATCAAGCTGGCAATCAGTCGCCAGTGCTTTTAATAACGACAGCGTGGTGGGTGTAATGCGCTGTTTGGAAAAGTCGAGCAACAGGTGTTGATGGCTGACGCTGAGCGTATCGAATCGGCTTGTTAATTCACTTCCCGAAAACAGATCGCGTAGGTGCGTGTCTTTCATTACTGCAGCGTGATCGTCGAGTGCCTTCCAGGCCGGTGTTTCGTTTACGCTCAAGGTTCCATCTCCTCTGAATACATATCAGGCCATTAGCCGCCGGTTAACTGCGCTTATGTTAACTGCACTTATGTTAACAGCGCTTATAAAGAGCCGAGAAACGCTTTGAACTCTTCAGCGGTTTCTTCATGATGCATACCAAACACAACATTAGCTTGCAGAAATCCGAGTTTGTTGCCGCAATCGTAGGTTTTGCCGCGCATGCTGTAGGCGTGTACCGGCGCTTCGCTAATCAGATGGTCGAGGGCATCGGTGAGCTGGATCTCGCCGCCGGCACCGGGTTTGGTGTCTTTAAGCAGTTCCATGACGCGTGCCGGTAGGATGTAGCGACCGACAATCGCTTGATTGGAAGGGGCCTCTGCCTGTGGTGGTTTTTCTACCATGCCAACGATGGGTTGGCTTTTCCCCGGGCTAAGCGGTTTACCGGCGCAATCTACCACGCCATAGCGCTCAACATGTTCCATAGGTACCGCCTCTACCATGATCTGAGCGGCGCCGCTGTTGTGATAGTCAGCTACCATGTCGGTCAGGTCAGATTGGCCGGCTATCGGGTTGTGAATCAGCATGTCGGGTAGCATCACGGCAAAGTCATCATTGCCGACGACGGGCGCCGCACATAACACCGCATGACCCAGCCCGAGGGGTTGGTTTTGGCGCACTGCACAAATGCTGACATCAGCAGGTAAAATGTCGCGCACGGCTTTTAATAATGCCTCTTTACCTTTACGAGAGAGTTCGGCTTCAAGTTCGTAGTGCTTGTCAAAATGATCTTCTATGGCTGCTTTGCCATTACGTGTGACCAGAATGATCTCTTTAAAGCCTGCTTTTATCGCTTCCTCAACCACGTGTTGAATCACCGGTTTGTCGACCACGGTCAGCATTTCCTTAGGAATTGACTTGCTCGCTGGCAAAACACGGGTACCTAACCCCGCGACGGGTATGACAATTTTAGTAAGTGCAGACATCCATTTGCTTCCTGTTCATGTTGAGCGAAACGAGTTCTTGTATAGGGTTTATGTATAGCGCTTCTGTAAAGTGCTTTTATATAAGAGTATAAATTTTAAAATAACGGGCATTCTAGCATGGCTTATGTGACAAAAAACGATTTCAATGCTTTTGATGTGTAATCTATTGCTATATCAGGTTTATGGGTGTAATGAGGGCTGTTAATTTGTCAGCATAACGGATAATATTAGACCAATTTATTGCGGTGCAATATATTTGATATGGCAATCCGGCGTTGTCAATATGGAATCAAACGGATAATAGAGGATTACCTCCATGGAAATTACGAATAGTCGTTCTGGTGTTCACGCGTCATTGTTGATCTCTTCAACACTCTTGACCTCGTTGATTGCACTTCCGATGTCGGCTCAGGCCATTGAACCAGCGTCTGTGTCTTTGGGGCCTGTATCAATGATTCCTCAACTGACGATGCGAACAGGTCGCGATGATAATATCTTTTTGACCTCTAGCGACGAAAAAAGCTCAGCCGTGACCGTGATAAATCCGGTGGTACAGTTTATTGCCGAAGATGGCGCGAATGCCTATAAGCTGACGGCTGATGTCAGACAGGGTATTTACCACAGTAGCCAGGATGATAATTACACCGATATGCAGTTGCAGGGTGATGCGAACCTGGTTTTTGATGTGCGCAATAAACTCGACTTGCTGGCTGCTTATCTTAAGTCGCACGAAGCGCGGGGTACCGGATTAACTGAAGGTGCTAATGCGACTGTTAATGATGCACCTATTAAGTATGATGAAAAAACAGCCGGCGCTACTTACACCTACGGTGCTGATGAAGCGCAGGGGCGTATTGTTGGTAAGCTTTCTTATACCGTTCGCGATTATACTAATTTTCGCAGCCTGACTACGTCCCGTGACCGCGATACATTAAGCACCGGCGTTACCTTTTACTATCGTGTGATGCCCAAAACCTCCTTGTTGTTTGAAGCGCGCCGTACAGAGATTGATTACCAGAATGAAGTGGTCGGTACATCGAGTCTGGATAGCAGCGAATGGAAGTATCTTGTTGGTGCAACCTGGGATGCGACGGCTAAAACCACGGGTGTAGTGAAAGCCGGTTATGCGCAGAAAGATTTCTCTGCTGCCGATAGAGATGACGAAGGCGCGTTTACCTGGGAAGCTGAGGTGAGCTGGGCACCACGTACCTATTCTACCTTTGTGTTGCGCTCCGGGCAGGAGTTGGAAGAATCTAACGGTGCCGATAACTATATTGATACGAGCACTACCAGTTTGACCTGGGATCATGCCTGGGATGATCGTCTGAAAACGGCGCTGGCTTATGGTTTTACCAGTGAAGAGTATGACCTGACCAGCCGTAAAGACGACACCAACAGTTTTTCTGCCGGGGTGTCATATGATCTGCGTCGTTGGTTAACAGTAGGTATGGATATCACCCATGCTGAGCGTGATTCTAATCAGGCTGGGTTTGATTATGATAATAATACGCTGGTCATGACCGTCCAGGGCGCTTTGTGATTTTATTGAAGCAATGTTTTAAAGCGAATGTTTAAGGAATGATTTAAGGAGTATGTTTTAAGATGTTGCATCGTTTTTGTGTTTTGTTTTGCTTATTTTTTGCCTGTCAGCTGTCATACGCGGCAGGACCTGATCAGGCATCTGCCGGTGCTGTGGGTGTTGGTTTTTCTGATTACCGTTTAGGTGCGGGCGACCAGCTTGGCATCCAGGTGTTTGGCGAAGATGATTTGAGTGTTCAGGTCAGGTTGAGTGATGCCGGTACCATTTCTTATCCTTTCTTGGGTGAGTTGCGGGTTCAGGGAATGACGATTGGTGCGTTAAGTGAGATGATCACCAGCCAGTTATCCGATGGCTATTTAGTCAACCCCAGCGTAAACATAACGGTACTGGAATATCGTGAATTCTATATTGATGGCGCGGTTAAAAGCCCTGGTGCCTATCCTTACCAGCCCGGATTAACACTGCAGCGCGCTGTATCGCTGGCCGGTGGCTTTACTGAGCGGGCGTCTTCCAGCAAGTTTTATATTTCTCATGAAGGTAGCACCAGCAATAATAGTAGCCAGAAGGCTTCGTTGAGTACGCCGGTTACACCAGGTGATGTTATCAACATAGAAGAAAGCTTTTTTTAGCTGTTGCTTATTTTTAATCTGGCTAGCGTAAAGCCAGCTTTTTCTAAGCAGCCGGTGTAAAGCAAGTAGATAAATGCCTGCTATCTACAGTGAGTTAACTTACAGAGAACTAAACAGAACATGGAAATTCAGAAAGAGCAGGGAGCTATAGACCGCCTGCTGCACGAAGATGTAATCGACTTACGCCAATATTGGCAAACCATTATGCGCCAGAAGTGGGGCATTATCGGCTTTGCGTTTATTGTGACCTTATTAACGGCGCTGGTGGTTTTTTCAATCACACCTATCTATCGTGCCACCGCTACGCTGCTGATTGAATCGCAACAGGCGAACATTGTCTCTATCGAAGAGGTTTATGGGCTGGATGGTGGTAAATCAGAGTATTTCGAAACACAGTTTGAGATCCTGAAATCTCGCAGCCTGGCTGAAAAAGTCGTGACGAAGCTGGATCTGGTGAATCATCCCGTTTTTAATCAGCCGGAAAAGTCATTGTTGCCGTTTGATCTGAATTGGCGTGAATGGCTGCCATTTGAGCTGCCGGTAGCAGAAGAGCGCGTAGTCACCGACACCGCTAAATTTCGCAGTATTGTTGATCAGTTTATGGCGGGTTTATCGATTAGCCCGATGAGAAAAACTCAGTTGGTGAAAATTGCCTATGAGTCTTCCAATGCTGAGCTAGCCACGTTGATCGCTAATACCGTGGGTGAGAGTTATATCGAGAGCAACCTGGATGCTAAGTTACAACTGACATTAAAAGCATCTTCCTGGTTAAGTGGGCAACTGGAAGGTTTGCGTACCGAGCTGACCAAGGCTGAGCAGCGGTTGCAGGAATATCGCGAGAAAGAGCAGATTGTTGGCGAAAGAGGCGGCTTGAATATTGCCGGGCAGGAGCTTGAACTGGTTGCCGGTAAGCTGGTTGATGCCCGCCGTGATCGTCTTGAAGCAGAAAGTTTATATAATCAGGTGCGTGCGATTGGTAAGAATAATCCGTCGCGTTTGGAGTTAGTGCCTACGGTGTTGCAGCATCCGCTGGTGCAAAGCATGAAAGAGTCGTATGCGCGGGTTGAGCTGAAGCGTTCTGAGCTGGCTAAGCGTTATGGTGCGAAACATCCCACCATGCAGGCAGTTGATTCTGAGCTGGGCAATGCCAGATCGGCGTTGAATCGGCAGATTTTGTCGATCGTTAATGGTATTGAAACCAATTACAAAGTGGCGTTGGCTAATGAGCGCTCGCTGGAATCGGCACTGGATGGCACCAAAGGCAATATCCAGAACCTCAGCCGTAAAGAATACAAGTTAAGTGAATATCAGCAGGATGTTGAGACTAAGCGTGCGGTCTTTAATACCTTCCTGACGCGTTTTAATGAGACATCTGCTACCGGTGATCTGAAAACAGCGAATGCGCGTGTGTCTGATCCGGCGGTTATTCCGTTGTATCCGGTAAAACCACAGAAGCAGAAGATTGTCGCGCTGACGTTTGTTGTTAGTGGGATGTTTGCTGTGATGTTTGCCTTTGTCTTGCAGGCATTGAATAACACGGTTAAAACAGCGTCTGATGTGGAAGGTAAATTAGGTGTGGTGATGCTGGGCTTGCTGCCATTGTTGCCCAGGAATCGGAAAAAACCTCATCAGAGTTATGATATGTTTATGGACGATCCTCAGTCGAGCTATGCTGAATCGTTGCGCACTATCCGTACCGGTTTGATTTTATCGGCATTGGATAATCCGCATAAGGTGGTGTCTGTGACCTCGACTGTGCCGGGTGAAGGTAAGACTTCGTTGGCGCTGGGTCTGGCGTTCGCCACCGGTCAGGTGGAAAAAGTCTTGCTGATCGATGCGGATCTGCGTCGTCCTTCAATTGCAAAAGCCTTGGGGCTTGATCGTGCCGCGGCCGGATTATCCAGCTTGGTTGCTGGTACAGCGGCTATTGATGAGTGTATTCAGCATTTCGAGGCGGGCAATATTGATGTGATGCCTGCGGGGATTATTCCGCCAAATCCGTCTGAGTTGCTCTCTTCTAAGCGTTTTGCTGATGTGTTGACGCAGCTTGAAGGTCGTTATGATCGCATTATTATTGATACCGCACCGTCGCAAGCGGTGAGTGACGCGTTGGTATTGGCGCCGCTGGTGGGTGCAATGATCTACGTTGTGAAGTCAGACTCAACGCCTTATCAGCACGCTAAAAATGGTTTAAAACGCCTGCGAGAAGCACATGCACCGGTTATTGGTGTGGTGCTCAATCAGGTGGATGTCAAAAAAGGTGCTAAATACTACGGCGAGGAGTATGGCGGCTATTACGATGTCTATGGTTATAGCAGCGAAAAAGCATGATAGATCTGCATTGTCATCTGTTGCCGGGTGTTGATGATGGTGC
>NZ_JBFIIH010000176.1:0-6149 GCF_041601355.1 Neptunomonas sp. | reverse complement strand
GGCCGTTGAAAAAGCGGCGCCTGCCGTCGTCAATATATATACACGCACCGTTGTTAAACAGCAGCAGTACTCCCTGAAAGAAGACCCACTTTTCAAGAAGTTTTATGACTTAGGAGATATGCCGCAACGCGAGCGAATTCAGTCCAGTCTCGGCTCGGGAGTCATTCTCAACTCTCAAGGCTATATCATTACGAATAACCATGTCATCTCTGGTGCCGATAGCATCATAATTGCGTTGAAAGATGGCCGCGAGGCAGCCGCAGAGGTGATTGGAACAGACCCGGAAACAGATCTGGCCATCCTTAAAACCTCGATGGAAAATCTACCCAGTGTAACGCTGTCTCCCTCAGATGCATTAAGTGTAGGGGATGTCGTCTTAGCCATCGGTAACCCTTTCGGAGTGGGGCAAACGGTAACCATGGGTATTGTCAGTGCCACAGGCCGCAACAGCCTGGGCCTGAATACCTATGAGGATTTTTTACAGACAGATGCAGCCATTAACCCCGGTAATTCAGGAGGCGCACTGGTAGACGCTCACGGCAATCTCATTGGTATCAACTCTGCCATTTTTTCTAAATCGGGGGGCTCTCAGGGTATTGGCTTCGCTATCCCTTCCAACCTGGCAAAAAAAGTCATGACTGACCTGATCACCCAAGGACGGGTAGTTCGCGGCTGGATGGGTATTGAGATTCAGGAGCTGACGCCCAACTTAGCTGAATCATTTGGTCTGGAAGAGATGAATGGTTTAATCATCGCCGGAATTTATCGTGATGGCCCGGCGCATAGAGCGGGGCTTCAGCCAGGCGATATTATGCTCTCCTTAAATAACAAACCCGTTGAAGGACGTCGCTCAATGATCAGCATCGCCGATTTCAGACCTGGTGAGCCATTAAGCGTTGAGTTTTTAAGAGAAGGCAAGCACTTAACCACTGAAGTAACCGTTGGAGAAAGACCGCTGACACGCCCTAACTCCTGAACAAGAGCAGAAGCAGCCCTTACCAGCTAAAAGACAACAAAAAGGCCTCTATTGAGGCCTTTTTTTACGTTATAAAAACTATCTATATTCTGCGTACTATTTTTTGATTCTGTATTCAGCAGAGCGGGCGTGAGCGGTCAACCCCTCTCCTCTCGCCAGAATGGAAGCAACACCACCAATGTCAGAAGCACCATCGGCAGAAAACATAATCAGCGAAGAGCGTTTCTGAAAATCATATACACCTAATGGCGATGAATATCTTGCCGTACCTGAGGTTGGTAATACATGATTAGGACCTGCACAGTAATCACCCAGCGCTTCTGCAGTATGACGCCCCATAAAGATGGCACCTGCATGGCGAACGCCAGGCAATAAGGCTTGCGGATCTTCTACAGATAACTCCAGGTGCTCGGGCGCGATGCGATTACTGATCTCAATCGCTTCATCCATATCCTGAACCAGAATCAATGCAGCACGATTACGTAATGAAACTTCGATAATTTCTTTACGTTCCATCGTCGGCAATAGCTTTCGGATACTTGCTTCAACCTGATCTATAAAGTCAGCATCCGGTGTGATCAAAATCGCCTGGGCGTCTTCATCGTGCTCCGCCTGTGAGAACAGATCCATCGCAACCCAATCAGGATTGGTTTTGCCGTCACAGACCACCAGAATTTCTGAAGGCCCGGCAATCATATCAATACCCACAGCACCAAAAACAGCGCGCTTTGCGGTCGCGACATAGATATTACCCGGCCCAACAATCTTATCCACTTTAGGAATCGTTTCAGTACCGTAGGCCAGTGCCGCAACGGCCTGCGCACCACCGATAGTGAACACCCGATCGACACCTGCCAATGCGGCTGCAGCCAAAACCAGTTGGTTAAGCTCGCCACGGGGTGTTGGCACAACCATAATAACTTCAGCAACACCGGCCACTTTGGCAGGAATCGCATTCATCAACACAGATGATGGATATGCCGCTTTTCCGCCAGGCACATACAGCCCGACACGGTCTAACGGTGTTACTTTCTGGCCCAACATGGTGCCATCAGCTTCCGTATACTGCCATGAGTCGCTTTTTTGCTTTTCATGATACTGACGAATACGCTGAGCGGCTTTTTCAAGCGCTGTACGTTGTGCCTGCGGCAATGTCGTTAAAGCGGCTGCAAGGCGATCAGAGCTTAATTCGAGCTCACTCATGCTGCTGACAGTGGTTAAATCAAAACGATTCGTATATGAAACAACCGCAGCATCGCCCTGCTGCTTCACTTCAGATAAAATATCATCAACTATTTGATTAACCTTTGCGTCGGAAACACTTTCCCACGCCAGTAGCTTTTCAAGCTGAGTATCAAAATTTTCGTCGGCGCTACTCAAACGTGTGATAGATAACTCACTCATCGTCTACCCCTCCCGTCGCTGCACAACCGCAGCCGACATCATATCAATGATCGGCTGAATCTGGCGGTGTTTCATCTTTAATGCTGGCTGACCAACAACCAAACGTGAACTGATATTGGCGATAAAGTCCATAGGCTCGAGCCCATTGGCACGTAATGTATTGCCTGTATCGACGATATCCACGATACGATCGGCCAATCCCATAATAGGTGCCAACTCCATCGCGCCATAAAGTTTTACGATATCTACCTGACAGCCTTGCTGAGCGAAATACTGACGGGCAATATTGACAAACTTTGTGGCAATACGCATACGTCCATCAACTGGATCAGCATTCGTCAAACCCGCCACCATGAGCTTACATTTGGCAATTTCAAGATCCAAAGGCTCATAAAGCCCTTTACCACCATGCTCCATCAACACATCTTTTCCGGCGATGCCCATATCTGCACCACCATACTCTACATAAGTGGGCACATCAGTCGCCCGGATGACCACAAGTTTAATGTTGTCATGGTTGGTGTCAAAAATCAGCTTACGGCTTTTGAAGATATTTTCTGCCGGAATAATATTCGCCGCTTCTAATAAGGGCAGCGTTTCTTCGAGGATACGACCTTTTGACAGCGCAATCGTAAGCTGTTGTTTTTTCATCATACTTTTCACTTAGCCCGGGATGCGGCGAATTCGCGCACCCATCATCTGCAGTTTCTCTTCAATACACTCATAACCACGGTCGATATGATAGATACGATCAATGGTGGTTTCTCCGTCGGCGACAAGCCCGGCAATAACCAGGCTAGCTGACGCTCTTAAGTCAGTTGCCATCACTGGCGCGCCCTGCAAACGCTCTTCCCCTTCGATGGTAGCTGAATTACCGTCGATAAGAATATTAGCGCCCAAACGAATCATCTCCTGCATATGCATGAAACGGTTTTCAAATATCGTTTCTTTAATATGCCCAACCCCTTCAGCGACAGAGTTCAATGCAGCGAACTGCGCCTGCATATCTGTCGGAAAAGCGGGATAAGGAGCCGTTGTAATATTGACTGATTTCGGGCGACGACCTTCCATATCCAACGATATCCAATCGTCACCAACTTCAATTTTTGCACCTGCTTCGGTCAGCTTCAGCAAAACTGCATCGAGAATATCGGCACGTGTATTTTTAGTTTTGACATATCCACGTGTCGCCGCAGCAGCCACCAGGTAAGTTCCGGTTTCGATACGGTCCGGCATAACGGAATATCGACAACCTTTCAGAGACTCGACACCATTGATAGTAATCGTATCGCTACCCGCCCCTTTAATATCTGCGCCCATAGCAATCAGACAATTTGCCAAATCAACAACTTCGGGTTCTCTCGCCGCATTCTCGAGAATCGTTTGACCTTCAGCCAAGGTGGCAGCCATCAAAAGATTCTCTGTTCCGGTGACAGTCACAATATCAAATAAGATTTTGGCACCTTTCAGGCGTCCGTTACTGCGCGCATGAATATAACCTGCATCCACAGTAATTTCTGCACCCATCGCTTCTAATCCGCGAATATGCAGATCCACAGGTCTGCTACCAATCGCACAACCACCGGGAAGGGATACATCAGCCTGCCCGTAATGAGCCAATAAGGGGCCCAATACCAGGATTGAGGCACGCATCGTTTTGACCAGCTCATAGGGCGCATGAAAGTCTTTAATGTTACGTGTATCGACTTCAACACTTAGCTTTTCATCAACGGTTAGCTCAACACCGGTGCGACGAATCAGCTCCAACATGGTAGTAATATCGTGCAAATGCGGCAAATTACAGATAGTCACTGGCTCATCAGCCAGTAAGGTTGCCGCCAGGATAGGCAGTGCAGAGTTTTTTGCGCCTGAAATACGGACTTCACCGTTTAGACGCACCCCACCTTCAATAATCAGTTTATCCATTCAGAAAATTCCAACCGTTTATTAGCTCTGCAGTTTTTTCCACTGTTCAGGCGTATAGGTTTTGATAGTGAGCGCGTGAATAGTGCCATCGGCAATATATTCATTCAGGCACTGATAGACTAACTGCTGTTTCTTGACGGGCATCAGACCCGCAAATTGTTCATCGATGACGGTAACTTCGAAGGAGCAGCCTTCACCACCAGTAATTACCTGCGAGCCTTGCAGCTGCGATTCAATAATATTTTTAACTTCTTCAGCGTTCATGCAGCGCTCCTGGACGAGTTACGTTTATAATATAGGGGCGCAATGATAACGAATTAGCGTCTAAAAGGCGAAATTAATACCTGTTAGTTAGCTTGGTTGGCATGCAGGATTACCCTTAACCCAACCAAGTCAGCAATGGCTATCATCTCTTTTGGTAAGTTTATAAAGGTCAGCTGTTTACTCTGCTTTTTTGCCAACCTTAAAAAGCATAAACATAAAGAAAGCGATGAACTATCAACTCTGTTTACACTGGCAAAATCGAGAACACAGTCACCGTCCTTGCCAGATAATTCTGCTTCAATCTTTTTTCTGATGTTATCGATTTCAGGAATAATTAAATCTCCTGTTAAGCGGATCTGATTCATTTTCATCTCATCGCTGTTTTCTTTCACGGGCTAACTCTGTACCGGGTTATCGTCAACTTTAGCTTCCCAGGAATCCACTACGCGACCTACGTCATACTGTGTACGCTGCATCATCTCTGCAAACTGATTCTGGAAAGTAATTCTCAAATTAATGCCATCCAACATGACATTAACTAACTTCCAGTCCCCATTAGCTTTAACCATGTAATTAACCAGGGTATAGCTAACACCCGCCTTTGAAGTAACTTCCACCGAAACAATCTGTTTGTCATCTTCAGGGCTGACAGCGTTGGGCTCGACTAACTTATAAGCATCAATATCAAACTCAAGTAACGATTTAGCATACGTTTTAATCAACGTTTGCTTGAATACCACAGCAAATTTGGTACGTTGGTCATCGCTTGCCTGGCGATAATATTTACCCATTACCCATTTGGATATGTATTCAAAATCCACATCCCGGTCAACAATCTTCTCGATATCAGCGCTTACAGCAGTGATATCGACCGGCTGTTGAGCTCGATGTGTATCGATGACGACAATCATATCTTCGATTGTCTGTCGAACCTCAACGCTCGCTTCCTGCCACGTTGCGGCGGCCATAAAAGACTGTAGAAACAGGCTTAACCCAAGAAAAACTGTAACAAAAAAACGCTGCATCAGGAGAACCTCTTCTAGTTACTCACTTTATTAAAAAGAAACTTCCCAATCAGTTCTTCTAAAACCATGGCTGATTGAGTATCGTTTATAGTATCACCGTCTTTGAGGGAGGTTTCTTCAAAACCAACGGATATACCAATATATTGCTCCCCCAATAGCCCCGCTGTCAGTATTTTAGCTGAGCTATCGATGGACAGATAATCTACATCTGAATATATTTTCATTGTCACTATCGCCACAAGACGCTTCTTGTCGATCTGAATACTTTTCACTTCACCGATCTGTACACCTGAAAGCGTTACTTTAGCCCGCGATGTTAACCCGCCAATATTTTCAAAACGCGCCTGAACCGTATAGGTATTTGCTTTTGCGGCTAAGTTTAAACCACTTACATTCAATGCCAGTCCCAATAATGCCAGAATACCCAGCACCATAAAGAAACCAACCATAATTTCAATCCATCGCATACGCATTTTTTATAAATCTCCGAACATCAATGCGGTTAAAATAAAATCCAATGCCAACACAGCCAAAGACGAATAAACAACCGTCCG
>NZ_JBFIIH010000175.1:0-6287 GCF_041601355.1 Neptunomonas sp. | reverse complement strand
TATCACAATGCCGGGATTCCTGAAGAGTCTATGCAAGAGTAGTGATGGACTTAATCCATCGACATGAAAGCCGAGGCTCTGCTAACCACAGTGCATCGGCTTTTCTAATTGAGCGCTGATGCTTCAGTCGACTGACGAACCTCTGCCGGTCGCTGGCTGAGATGTTGCTGAGTCTGTTCTGCATCACTGAGTGCTCGGTCTTCATTAATCAACTTGGTTTAGTCAGTAATAACGGAACGATTGGATGATAATTCTGGGAATAGATCCGGGGTCACGTATTACTGGCTACGGTTTGATTAATGTTGTGGGTGCACGAAATGAATATATCGCCAGTGGCTGTATTCGTATTAAGGGAGATGAGTTACCGGATCGCCTTAATCAGGTGTTTTCCGGTGTTAGCGAAGTGATCCGTCAGTTTATGCCGCAGGAGATGGCGATTGAGCAGGTGTTCATGTCTCGTAATGCGGATTCTGCTCTCAAGCTTGGGCAGGCGCGCGGAGTCGCCATTGTTGCAGGCACTCAGCAGGAGTTACCGGTGTTTGAATATGCGGCTCGTTCAATAAAACAAGCTGTGGTGGGTAAGGGTTCTGCTGATAAAGTGCAAGTGCAGCATATGGTGGCTCAGATATTGAAACTTCCCGGGTTGCCGCAAGCTGATGCCGCAGATGCATTAGCAATAGCGTTATGCCATGCGAATACACGCTTAGGTATGATTAAAATGGCCGGTACAACAGGGCGTCGGCAGGGGCGCTGGAGATAGCATGGACTACGCATCACTTATTTATATTGCTGAATTGATCGGTGTATCAGTTTTTTCTATTACCGGCGCATTAGCGGCGCAAGGAAAACGTATGGATATTCTCGGCGTCGTGGTGTTGGGAATTGTCACCGCGCTGGGCGGAGGAACTATCCGTGATATCACGTTAAATGCATTTCCTATCGGCTGGGTGGTGAATAATACCTATCTGTGGACTGCCATCATATCTGCTGTAATTGCTTTTCTTATGTGTCGGTATTTCTTGTATCCGCGCAGAACTATGCTGGTACTGGATGCGGCCGGTTTAGCTTTATTTGCGGTATTAGGTGCTGAAAAAGCGATGTCTCTTGGCGTGGGTCCTGTCATCGTGGTGATGATGGCCTGTATAACTGGCTGTGCCGGTGGGATGATCAGGGATATATTGACGCGGGAAATACCGCTGATTTTGCACAGAGAAGGTGAGCTTTACGCCACATGTGCCATTGTAGGCGCTATCTTTTATGTTGTGTTTTATGGGCTGATTGAGGAAACCGTATTAGCGATTGCCTCTATGCTGCTTATATTCATACTACGATTGGCGGCTGTTTTTGGTGATCTTTGCTTGCCCGAATTTATCGTCGCAGGACATAAGCTGGAATCACCCGATGAGGCCAGGGATCGCTGATATTTAAGTGGTTTCAGGCCTGATATAAATGTTCAAAGTGCTCTTTGATGGCATCCATATTTAACTCAATATATGACATAAAGGCTTCAGCGGCCGGCGTTAAGTGTTTATTGCGAGGGTAAACGGTATACCAGGATTGGCGTAATGGAAATCCTTCCATAGCTAACTCATGTAATAGGCCGTTGTTAAGTTCCAGTTGAACGCTTAAGCGTGGCATGACCGCCACACCAAGGCCTGCCAAAACAGCATGTTTGACGGCCGCATTAGAACCCAGCTCCATCGCCTGAGTGAGAGTGACGCCTTGTGTCGTGCAATAGGCCTCCAGCGCATGGCGTGTCCCGGACCCCATTTCTCTTAACAGCATCGGCAGCGAGAAAAAAGCGTCAATGGATACTTCTGATTGCGTCGCGAGAGGATGACCTGCAGGGACTACCGGAATCAGTTCATTATCTAAAAATGGCATAAAGGACAGTGAACGATCCTGCGGTACCATCCCCATAATAACCAGATCATTTTGGTTTTCATCGAGTAATCGAATCGCCTGTGCACGGTTAACCACTTTTAACTTCACATCCACGCGGGGGTAAAGTCTGAGAAAACCTGCCAGCAGGTGAGGCACAACATACTGTGCGGTGCTGACAGCGGCAATATCTAACGAACCTGCTACTGATCCTACCATGTCGGAGAGCTGAGTCTGTAGCTGGCTAAGCTGAGCGAAAATTTGCTGAACGCATTGTGCCAGCATCTCTCCTGCCGGAGTGGTGTAGAGCTTTTTCCCTATATATTCAAATAACGGTTGTTCAAACGCTTGCTCTATTTGGCGGATTTGTGAGCTGACGGCAGGTTGTGTCAGCCCCAGCGTTTCAGCCGCTTTGCTATAACCGCGGACTTCGTAAACCGTCATAAACACTTGTAACTGGCGAAAGGAGAGTCGGTTCAATAGCTGGTTAAGTGTATATGACATGTCCGCTGTACACCGGTTATCGTAAAAAAGAGTTAAAAAGTAGTTAAAAAAAGCTTAAAAATTCGAATAGGTTTTAAGCCATTTTTTAATAGGCATTTTTTTAATAAGCATTTGATAATAGGCACTTGTTGATAGCTCTTGTTAATAGTCACTAGTTAAGAGCTCCTGTTAAGAGCTATGTGCTAGCTATAAGTTTTAGCTTATAGCTAATCTAACAAATATCAATTTTTAATATCAGGGCTTTAGTAGTAACTTTTAATAACTCTTTTGTTCCTGGTCTTTAATGGCCCGGGCGCTCTCTGTTTTAACGGAGGTTATTGTGATTAAAAAAGTATTGATAGCAAATCGTGGTGAAATTGCTCTCAGAATAGTGCGTGCCTGCGCTGAGATGGGGGTGCGTTCAGCTGCCATTTATACCGAGCCGGATCGTTATGCTTTGCATGTAAAACGTGCGGATGAAGCGTATTTTATCGGTGAAGATCCATTAGGCGGATACCTTGATGCGCGGCGTATCGTTAACCTGGCGGCTGAAACCGGATGTGATGCGATTCATCCGGGCTATGGTTTTTTATCGGAAAATGCCGAGTTTTCGAGGATATGCAATGAGCGTGGCATCGCCTTTATCGGCCCCTCAGCTGAAGTCATTTCTCGCATGGGCGACAAAACAGAAGCCCGGGCCGCGATGATTGAGGCAGGTATTCCTGTGACACCGGGCTCGAATGGGAATTTACAGGATCTTGATGAAGCCCTGTTGGTGGCTGAAAAACTGGGCTATCCAGTGATGCTAAAAGCAACCTCCGGTGGCGGTGGGCGGGGTATCAGGCGCTGTGATACGCCGCAAGAGCTGAAGCAGCAATACCCGCGTGTTATTTCAGAAGCCACTAAGGCGTTTGGTTCTGCAGAAGTGTTTCTTGAGAAATGTATCGTTGACCCGAAGCATATCGAAGTACAGATTTTGGCGGATAAGTACGGTAACGCGATTCACCTTTTTGAGCGTGACTGCTCAATTCAACGTCGAAACCAGAAACTCATTGAAATTGCGCCGAGTCCACAATTAACCGATGCACAGCGACACTATATAGGAGATTTGGCGGTACGTGCGGCGAAGGCGGTTAATTATGAAAATGCCGGCACCGTTGAATTTCTGCTGACCGGGGAAGATTTCTTTTTTATGGAGATGAATACCCGTGTGCAGGTCGAGCATACCATCACGGAAGCGATCACCGGTGTGGATATTGTGCGGGAACAGATACGCATAGCCGCGGGTTTGCCTTTGCGTTATCAGCAATCGGAAATCCATTATCGTGGATTTGCACTGCAGTTTCGGATTAATGCTGAAGACCCTAAAAATAACTTTTTACCCAGTTTTGGAAAAATATCACGCTACTATGCGCCGGGTGGCCCGGGTGTTAGAACCGATACTGCTATTTATACCGGCTATACCATACCCCCGTATTTTGACTCAATGTGTTTAAAGTTGATTGTCTGGGCGATGGATTGGGAAGATGTACTGGATCGTGGTTCGCGTGCACTGGAAGATATGCGCTTGCAGGGTGTGAAAACGACCGCAAGTTATTATCAGGGTATTTTGCATGATGAGGAGTTTCGTAGTGGCGTGTTCAATACCAGCTTCGTCGTTAATCATCCTGAGTTGTTGAATTACTCGGAAAAGCGCCATCCCAATGATATTGCACTGGCGATTGCGACAGCAATTGCAGCCCATGCTGGCCTATAAGTGTCCGCTCAGGAGAGAAAGATGAAAGCTCTTAACGCTAAACCTGTTTATGTTACTGATGTTATTTTACGTGATGCGCATCAATCTTTGATCGCTACGCGTATGCGTACTGAAGATATGTTGCCGATCTGCAATAAATTGGATCAGGTGGGCTACTGGTCACTTGAAGTGTGGGGCGGTGCTACTTTTGATGCATGTGTACGTTTTTTAAAAGAGGATCCCTGGGCACGTTTAAGACAGCTGCGTGCTGCTTTACCTAATACGCGTTTACAGATGCTGTTGCGCGGGCAGAATTTACTCGGCTATCGCCATTATGCTGATGATGTGGTCGAAGCGTTTGTTGAGCGTGCGGCAGAAAACGGCATTGATGTGTTCCGCGTTTTTGATGCGTTAAATGATTTACGTAACCTTGAAACGGCGATCAGGGCGGTCAAGAAAACAGGTAAGCATGCTCAAGCCACGATTTGTTATACCACCAGCCCTGTGCATACCACGGCGTTATATGTGCAACAAGCCAAAGATCTGCGGGATATGGGAGCTGACTCCATCGCATTGAAAGACATGGCGGGGTTGCTGACGCCCTATGCTACCTATGATCTGGTAAAAGCCTTAAAAGCAGCGGTGGATCTGCCGATATTCATTCACTCGCATAGTACCGCGGGTTTAGCGGCGCAGTGCCAATTGAAAGCGATTGAAGCCGGTGCAGAGCATATTGATACGGCGATCTCTTCTTTTGCAGGGGGCACCAGCCATCCTGCCACAGAATCGCAAGTCGCTTCGTTAAAAGGCACGCCATGGGATACCGGGCTGGATCTGGCTTTGTTGCAGGAGATTGCGGATTACTTTCGTGACGTACGTAAGAAATATCATCAGTATGAAAGTGAATTTACCCGTGAAGATGTCTCTGTGCAGATTAATCAAGTGCCGGGCGGTATGATGTCTAATTTGGCGAATCAGCTAAAAGAGCAACATGCATTGGGACGCATTCGTGAAGTGTTCGACGAGATCCCGCGTGTTCGTAAAGATTTAGGCTATCCGCCGCTGGTCACGCCGACTTCACAAATTGTCGGTACGCAGGCTGTATTAAACGTGCTGGCAGGAGAGCGTTATAAGTCGATTACCAATGAAGTAAAACGTTATCTGGCAGGTGGCTACGGGCATCCTCCGGCACCTGTTGATCCACAAGTACAGAAACAGGCAATTGGTAACGGAGAGGTTATCGATGTGCGCCCTGCGGATCTGCTCAAGCCTGAATTAGATCAATTACGTGCGGAGATCGGTGAGGCAGCATTGAGTGAAGAAGATGTGCTGACGTATGCGATGTTTCAGGATATCGGTCGTAAGTTTCTTGAAGAGCGTAACAGCGGCACGCTGGTGCCAGAGACCTTATTGGCGAAATCTGACAGTGTGCGTCCCAGTGATGAAGGCGTGCCCACAGAATTCAGTATTGATGTGCATGGTGAGTCTTATCAGGTCAGTATCACGGGTATTGGTGCCTTAGGTGCGGGTAAGCGTAAGGTCTATCTGACGTTAGATGGTGTGCCGGAAGAGGTCGCATTTAAACCCTTGAACAGTTTTGTTGCTGAAGGCAGTGGCGAGCGAGCCGTGCGTGTTGCCAGTGCTCCGGGACATGTAACGACCTCGATGCCGGGTAATATCGTCGATGTACTGGTGACTGTCGGGCAGCAGGTAACGGTAGGACAAGCAGTGCTGGTGACGGAGGCAATGAAGATGGAAACAGAGATACAAGCGCCGTTAGCCGGCACGGTAATCGCCGTTAACGTAGTGAAAGGTGATCGGGTAACGCCCGGTGATATTCTGCTAGAGATTGAATAGCCTTGAGCCGATCACCCACGCTACTCTGAATATTTGAGGGCATTATCTGTGATGTTACGGGTAATGCCTCATTTCCCATCTCTTATTTATCAGTCTTCATCTATTCAAACGCTGCTTTGAGCAGTTCCTGCGTATAATGATGCGCGGGTGACCTGAAGAGCGTTTTCGCTTCTCCCTGCTCGACGACTTCTCCCTGCTTCATGACCAGCACCTTGTGGCTAAGTGCTTTGATAACCGATAAGTCATGACTGATAAATATATAACTGAGACCATATTTTTTCTGCAGATCTTTGAGCAGTTCAACAATCTGCACTTGCACGGTTCTGTCCAG
>NZ_JBFIIH010000174.1:0-6295 GCF_041601355.1 Neptunomonas sp. | reverse complement strand
GCCTTTATCGGTGCCGGAAATATGGCCCGGGCCATCATTGGCGGTTTAATCAGCAACGGTTTTCCTGCTGCGAATATTCGCGCCAGCTCACCGACTATAGATCGACTGGCGGATTTAAAATCACAGGGATTATTTGTCACTACCGATAATACAGAAGCAATGTCATCTGCCGATATCGTTGTGCTGGCTGTAAAACCTCAGATGCTAAAAGCAGTCTTGCAACCACTGGCTGCTGCAGCGGCTCAGAATAAGCCGCTGTTCATTTCTGTGGCTGCTGGCATCACGTCACAAAGCATTAATAAGTGGCTCGGTGGCGACCAGGCCATCGTGCGCTGTATGCCCAACACCCCTGCTCTGGTTAAAATGGGTGCTAACGGCCTGTTCGCCAATGCAAGTGTAAGCGAAGCGCAACGCTCCCAGGCTGTCAGTGTTTTATCCGCAACGGGGCTGACCCTATGGGTCGAACAGGAAGAACAATTACATGCGGTAACAGCCGTATCAGGTTCCGCTCCTGCGTATTACTTCCTGTTCATGGAAGCGATGATTGCAGCCGCCGTAAAACAGGGACTCAGCAAGGAAGTAGCAACACAATTAACCTTGCAAACAGCTCGCGGGGCTGCTGAAATGGCCTTGCAAAGCGATGTGGATCCGGCAGAACTAAGACGCCGTGTAACCTCCCCCAAAGGCACAACAGAACAAGCCATCCTGTCATTCCAGGCTAATCATCTGGATAGCTTAGTTGAAGAGGCCATGCAAGCCTGTGCAGCGAGGTCTGTTAGCATGGCCAAAGAACTGGGGGAAGACTGAACCGGGTAAAAATGATGGTTCATTCATTTTCTGAAAAACACTATACTGCTCGAAACTATTTGATTAGGGACAGATCCGCATATGGGACAAGATCCAATTACGCTCATCATCAAAACGCTTGGCGAACTCTATATTTTCATCCTGCTAATGCGTTTCCTGCTACAACTGGCGCGAGCTGACTACTACAACCCAATCTCTCAATCGATTGTGCGACTGACTCAGCCGGTGTTGTTGCCATTCCAGAAAATGCTCCCTAAAGCAGGCCGGTTGGATCTGTCACCTATCTTTGTGGCGCTACTGGTTAAGCTGGGTATTTTTGCTGTGCTGATCATGTTAGCCGGCGGTAATATCCAGATTGACGTACTCAAACTGTTGATTTATGCCGCAGTAGGAATACTCGATAGCATTCTTAATATCTATTTCTGGGCAGTGATAGGTTCGGTTATTATCAGTTGGGTCGCACCTGGCAGCCACCATCCGGCACCGATTCTGATAGGGCAGATAACTGAACCTTTATTTAAACTGGCTCAAAAAGTAATCCCACCTATTGGCGGATTAGATCTGTCGCCTATTCTAATTTTTCTGGTGATACAAATTATTCAATCACAGCTTGCACGACTGGTCATTTAGAGAGAATTTTGTCTTTTTATCGATGGCAGGACAATACATTAACCTTGTCTTGCCGGATTCAACCTAAATCCTCCCGTGATGAAATAGTTGGCCTGCACGCTGATAGTGTTAAAATCCGTATTACTGCTCCGCCGGTAGACGGCAAAGCCAATGCGCATTTGATTAAATTTCTAGCTAAGGCATTTGGTGTGAGCAGATCAGCCATCAGCATTGCCAGCGGCGAAACAGGCCGAAAGAAAGTAGTCAGGATCGAAGATCCAGATAAAATACCGGAGCTCCTCAGCATTGAACGCACGTGAATTAAGCCGACAAAAGACACTATTACCCAGAGGCGAAGCTCTCCTTCTGTACGAGATGTGATACCCGACTGATAGTCGTTCTCTTTCTTAGTCGAGGTACTTTTATATGTTGAAGAATATATGTTGAAAAAATTCCCGGATGATTCTGTCGGCCTGGTCGAATCCCAGGCAATAGAATTCAATGACCCCCTTGGACTCGCATGCGGCAGGACACTCGATCAATACACCCTGATGATTGAGACCTATGGCGAGTTAAACGCAGACAAAACTAATGCCATCCTGATATGCCATGCGCTTTCAGGGCATCATCATGTTGCCGGTTATCACCAAGGCGATACTAAACCCGGCTGGTGGGACTCTGCCATCGGCCCCGGAAAAGCCATTGATACTAATAAGTTTTTTGTCGTAGGGGTGAACAACCTCGGCGGCTGCCATGGCTCCAGCGGTCCTAATCAGATTGATCCTCAGACAGGCAAACCTTATGGACCAGACTTCCCCTTAATGACCGTTAAAGACTGGGTAGTCAGCCAGGCGCGTCTTGCCGACCATTTTGGCATTTGGCAGTGGGCAGCCGTTATTGGCGGCAGTTTGGGCGGCATGCAAGCCCTACAATGGGCGATCACCTATCCCGACCGTATAAGGCACTGCATGGTCATCGCTGCCGCGCCCAAACTGTCTGCGCAGAATATCGCTTTTAACGAAGTGGCACGCCAGGCGATTTCAAAAGACCCTCAATTCTACAATGGCCGCTACTATGATCATGATGAGGTGCCAAAAACCGGTTTGATGCTGGCCCGTATGGTCGGCCATATCACCTACTTATCAGATGACGGTATGCGTGAAAAATTTGGCCGTGAGATGAGCGCCGGCAAACTTATGTTCGATTTCAATCCGCAGTTTGAGGTTGAATCATACCTGCAATATCAGGGCGAACGCTTCTCCACATCGTTTGACGCGAACACTTACCTGTTAATGACCAAGGCGCTCGACTATTTTGATCCCGCTTCGGAGTTCAATCACGACCTGTCACTGGCATTAAAGCATGTAACCGCCAAGTTCATGCTGATCGCATTCACTACGGATTGGCGCTTCTCGCCTGAACGCTCGCGTGAAATTCTGGATGCCTTGATGGATGCGGGTAAGGATGTCAGTTATACCGAAATTGACTCCCCACAGGGACATGATGCTTTTTTAATCCCCATACCCCGATATATGGAGATTTTCAACGCATATATGGGCCGTATCGCTGCTGATATACCGGCCTTAGCAGAGGAGAATACACATGCGCGCTGATCAGGAAATCATTCGTGAATGGATCAAACCCTCGACACGTGTTTTGGATCTTGGCTGCGGCGACGGAAAATTTCTACGGCACTTAATTGATCATAAACAAGTGCATGGCTACGGTTTGGAAAACAACCATGACAACATCACAGCCTGCGTGCTGAATCACGTTAATGTCATTGAAAAAGATATCGATGAGGGGCTGGCGTCGATCAAAGACAATAGCTTTGATTCAGTTGTCATGACACAGGCGTTGCAGGTGATGCATCGTCCCGATCTTATCGTTGATGAGATGTTGCGCATCGGTAAAGAGTGCATTGTGACCTTCCCGAACTTTGGTCACTGGCGCGCCCGCAGCTACCTTGGCTTCAGGGGACAAATGCCCGTATCCAAGTTCCTGTCCTATAGCTGGTACGACACCCCTAACATCCACTTTTGTACATTCAAGGATTTTGAACAACTGTGTGTTCAGAAAAATATTCACATTATGAATCGAACTGTTGTCGATAATGAGCATCAACACAGGTGGTGGACCAAGTTATGGCCGAATATGCTGGGTGAAATTGCCATCTACCGAATCACACGCTAAATGAAGCACATAGCCGGTCATCTGGTTATACGCATAACTCCATTGAGAAGAGCGCCATTAAGGAGAACACTATGAATTTATTACGCACACTGTTTTTATTACTGCTGACCACACAAGTAGCCGTCGCTGAGCAATCCATTGAAACGGATCGCTATGTTATTCATTACAATGCTTTTAACAGCAGCATTGTGGCGCCAGAAGTGGCACAAAAACATCAATTGCAGCGCAGCCGCTATACCGCCATGCTGAATGTTGCAGTTTTCGAGAAGCAGGATGACGGTACACAGCAGGCTGTCTCCGCCATGTTATCAGGGGAAGTGGCTAACCTGATGCAACAAACACAAAAAGTAACCTTTACGCCGATAAAAGAAGATAAAGCGCTTTATTATATTGGTAGTTTTAGATTTGGAAATGAAGAAGTGATGCATCTTGTCATCAATGTGCAACCCGACCCGAATCAAGCCGCCACTATCATTCGTTTCGACCAGAAATTTTACACGGAATAACCCATGACCCAGTGCATCGTGCTAGCCAGCGGTAACAAAGGCAAACTGAAAGAGTTCAACGAGATACTGCAACAATTCAGCGTTGAAGTTCTGCCACAGTCGCACTTCAATGTAAGCGATGCAGATGAAACCGGCCTGACCTTTGTTGAAAATGCGATTATAAAAGCACGACACGCCTGTGAAATAACCGGTTTGCCGGCGTTGGCCGATGATTCCGGGCTCGAAGTCGATGCCTTACAGGGCGCGCCGGGCATATACTCGGCACGCTTTGCCGGCCCTGGAAAAGGTGATCAGGACAACAATCGTAAGCTGCTGGATGCACTGCATCAGATACCTGATGCACAAAGAACCGCACGCTACCGCTGTGTGCTGGTGTTTATGCGCCACGCTAAAGATCCGATGCCGCTTATTTGCCAAGGCACACTGGAAGGCAGCATCGGCCATGAACCCCGTGGTGAAAATGGCTTTGGCTATGACCCACTATTTCTGGTTCATGGCATGGAAAAAACAGCGGCTGAACTCTCATCCGGGATGAAACACCAGATCAGCCATCGCGGCCAGGCTGTTCAGATGTTTCTGCAACAGATCAGTGGCTATCTGACAAGCCCTGTATAAGTACGACGATTCTATATAACGCCGACTGACTCACCTAATTCAGACTGACGAGCCCCAAATGATCACTTTGCCACCACTGTCATTGTATATCCATATTCCCTGGTGCGTGCGCAAATGCCCCTACTGCGACTTCAACTCACACGCCGTTAAAGGCGAGATACCTGAAGCGGCCTATGTGAAAGCTTTATTAGGCGACCTGCAGTATGAACACGTCGCTGCTCAGGGGCGTGAGATAGAAACGATCTTTATCGGCGGCGGTACTCCCAGCTTGTTCTCTGCCGACGCCATTGCACAGATACTGGAGGGTGCCAACCGCATCATCCCGTTCTCCCGTGATATTGAAATTACGATGGAAGCCAACCCGGGTACATTTGAGCAGGAACGTTTTGCCGGCTATTTAAAAGCAGGCGTTAATCGCTTGTCGATAGGTGTGCAAAGTTTTAACCAGTCACATCTGCAAGCTCTGGGCAGGATCCATTCAGGCGATGACGCCAGAAAAGCCATTAGCGCTGCCCGCGAGCTGGGTTATCCTCATCTGAATATCGATCTGATGCATGGATTACCGGGGCAAAACGAAGAACAAGCACTGTATGATCTGGAAACGGCTATCTCACTCGGCCCCGACCATCTTTCCTGGTATCAACTCACCATTGAACCAAATACCGAGTTTTACGCAAAACCACCCATTATTCCGCGAGATGAGACCCTCTGGGATATTCAGCAAGCAGGACAGGCTTTACTCGCCGACGCAGGTTTTCAACAATATGAAATTTCTGCATATGCTAAAGGCCCGCAAGCACGCGCCCGGCATAACCTGAACTACTGGCAGTTTGGTGATTACATCGGCATTGGTGCGGGGGCACACGGGAAGGTTTCTTTTGTACAACAGGATTTGATTCTGCGTCGCTGGAAACAACGCTCACCCAAAGCCTATTTACAAAGCATCAACCCATTAGGCGGCGAACAGGCGATTGCCAGAGAAGATCGGCCGTTTGAGTTCATGATGAATGTTTTACGCCTCAACGAAGGTGTTGAAGAAGCGGTATTTTCACAACGCGCGCTTATGCCATTAGCCGATATCCAAGGCTCATTAGTAAGCGCACGACAGCGCTCACTATTAGAACCATCACGCTTGCAAGCAACACCTCAAGGGCATCTGTTCTTAAACGACCTGCTGGAAAGTTTTATCGCCTGACATACCCGGATTACAGGCGGGCACGTTTAATAGCCGCTATCCGCTCAACCTGCTGCGGCACATCACTTAAACAACTCACTTGTGCATCCGGCACCTCTGTATCCGGCCATTCCATAGCCTTCAGGTTCACCCAGATGCTCCATAATCCAGCCGCTTTCGCGCCTTCAATATCGTGCACAGGATGATCGCCTACATGGATTACCTGCTCAGGTTTGAGTTGCGTATGGGTTAACATATGCTGAAAAATCAGTGGATCTGGTTTTTCTACACCGACACTGTCTGCACTAAACTGAAAATCCATCAAGTGCGACAATCCCACCTGCTTCACATCAGCGTTGCCATTACTGATAGCTCCTAATAGGTATCCGTG
>NZ_JBFIIH010000173.1:0-6305 GCF_041601355.1 Neptunomonas sp. | reverse complement strand
TATTCTGCTCAGGGATGATAAAAGCTACCCTTATATCTTTGTCTCTGAAAAAGAAGATTATCCGGTGCTAACCTTTCATCGTGGCACAAAGCGCAAAAAAGGTCGGTATTTCGGGCCGTTTCCAAGCCGTGCGGCGGTTAACGACAGTTTAAATATACTGCAGAAGATATTCCGGATTCGCTCATGTGATGACGCCTTTTTTCGCAATCGCTCGCGTCCTTGTCTTCAATACCAGATAAAACGCTGTAGCGCGCCGTGTGTTGAGGCGGTCTCGCCTGAAGCTTATGCAGAAGATATCCGTCATGCATCGATGTTTCTGGAAGGGAAAAGCCATACCATCATGAAGGAACTGGCGGCGCAGATGGAAACAGCGGCGGCTAATCTGGATTTTGAGCGTGCCGTTGTTTATCGGGATCAGATTACTAGCTTACAGCTGATTCAGGAGCAGCAGTACGTATTTGGTGAAAGCGGTGATGCTGATGTCATGGGCTGTGCCATTCAACCGGGAGGCGTGTGTGTTCACGTCCTGTTTGTTCGTGGTGGCCGTGTTGTTGGTAGTAAGGCGTTGCATCCGAAAGTGTCGATAGAAGACAGCGAAGCCATGGTTTTGTCAGCATTTGTCGCTCAATGGTATATCGGCAGTGCACGTGAAATCCCCGACCAGATTATTTGCAGCCACGACTTGGAAGATCAACCCTGTATAGAAGAAGCTTTAAGCCAGCAGCGTGGTAAAAAAATTAACCTGAGTTCGCGGGTTAAAGGCGAGCGAGCAGGGTGGCAAAAGCTGGCACTCACCAACGCAGAGCAGCATCTTGCCAGCCATTTGGCGAGTAAACAGAATGTCTATAAACGCTTCCTTGCATTGCAAGAGGTCTTTTCATTAGAAGAAGTACCCAGGCGTTTAGAGTGTTTTGATATTTCACATAGCTCCGGCGAAGCCACGGTGGCTTCTTGCGTCGTGTTTGATCGCAATGGGCCGCTGAAAAAAGATTATCGTACCTTCAATATTGAAGGAATTACCGGCGGCGATGATTACGCTGCCATGCATCAGGCATTAATGCGTCGATACACCCGGATCAAAAAGGGTGAAGGGGTGTTACCTGACATTCTGTTAATTGACGGCGGCAAAGGGCAGGTGACACAAGCGGTAAAAGTACTCGAAGAGTTACAAATAACAGAAGTGCAGATTATCGGTGTTGCAAAAGGAACCAGCCGCAAAGCTGGATTTGAAACACTGGTCATGGCGGAAACAAATCAGGAAGTGGTGTTAGCCTCTGATTCAGCCGCACTTCATCTGATACAACATATACGTGATGAAGCGCATCGCTTTGCGATAACCGGACACAGAGCCCGACGCGGAAAAGCACGTAATCAATCTAAATTAGAAGGAATTGCAGGTGTAGGCCCGAAGAGAAGACGCGAATTACTCAAACATTTTGGTGGAATTGCTGCAATTGAGCGCGCCAGTGTTGAAGAAATCGCAAAAGTCACTACCATAAGCCCAGCGCTAGCCGATGAGATATACGCAGCGTTACATCCAGAAGCCTAATCCCGGAGTTGTCAGCTTATATGCTGTTATCGATGAACATACCTAATTTACTTACATTGCTACGTATCGGCCTTATTCCCGTTTTAGTGCTTTGTTACTATCTACCTTATAGCTGGGCAGCGATGGCGTCGGGCGCGATATTCGCCATCGCCGCTGTTACCGACTGGCTCGATGGATATCTCGCGCGGCGTTGGGATCAGTCATCCGCGCTGGGTGCATTTTTAGACCCGGTTGCCGATAAACTGATGGTCTCGATTGCGCTGGTATTGCTCGTAGAAACCTTTGCTCAATCCTGGATGACGATTCCGGCTATGATCATTATTGGACGCGAAATTGTCATATCTGCCTTAAGAGAGTGGATGGCAGAATTAGGTAAAAGAGCTAGTGTTGCCGTCTCCAATATAGGGAAAATAAAAACGACATTACAGATGATTTCAATCTTTGTGCTGATAGCTTTTGAGCCTTATACCATGATCTCATGGGCTGGCGTAGCAGCCTTGTATGCTGCAGCCCTGTTAACGTTGTGGTCTATGATCCTTTACCTCAAGTCAGCGTGGCCAGACTTAACAGAAGAACTGTAAGTGGTTAATCTTTAAGCAAAAATAATTCGTTAACATGGTTGACACCACCGCAGATCTCTCTATAATACGCCCCACTGTTGTACAGGGCGGGAATAGCTCAGTTGGTAGAGCACGACCTTGCCAAGGTCGGGGTCGCGAGTTCGAATCTCGTTTCCCGCTCCAAATTTTGTATAGCATGCGATGGCGCGATGGCAGAGTGGTCATGCAGCGGACTGCAACTCCGTTAACGCCGGTTCGATTCCGACTCGCGCCTCCATTAAAATCAGTCACTTAGGTGGCTTTTTTTATGCCTGAAATTCCGCTTCCTAATACATTCTGTAAATTCTCGGCCGTTGGCACAGATTAGCATTTTTTTCTCACACTAACTGCGCTCTGTTTACTCAGACGCTTGTATAAGTAAGCTCTTTGAGTGCGTCTGCTTTTGCCCCTACTACTGTGTTTTGTGATCTGCTTCTTTCCGGTTTAATGCATTAAACAGTGCCCGTATGTCTGGGTGGTTTATGATGTTTCACTATTCAGCTTTGGACAGCCAATCATAAAACCATCGACAAGGCCATTGTCTTGAGCTTTATACCACTGACTGGTCTTATAAATACGCTGCCGTTTGTACTGGCCTTGAATGGGGCAAGGCAGGCGCACGCAGCCTGTAAGGAGGCAGAGGCGTAGGAATAAAACCGAGATATTCGTCGGTTAATCTGCGGTGTTTGGTTCTTTTCAAAAGACCGGATGCACGCTTCAGCCGGAGAAATTGAATATTTCAATGACGTTCCTGTCTATCCAGCAGCAACGCGAACTCTTGTGCAGGAAGCGGCTTTGAAAAAAGGAACCCCTGGCCAAAATCACAGCCGGCAGATATCAGCAGATCCCTTTGTTGCTCCGTTTCCACACCTTCTGCAATCACTTTCATATCGAGTTTATGAGCCATCACTATAATGGCTTCACACAATGCATGATCATTCGAGTCAGGCTGTAGGTTACGAACAAAGCTCTGATCAATTTTCAGATAATCAATGTGAAAGCGCTTAAGATAAGATAGTGACGAATAACCGGTGCCGAAATCATCTAATGAAACCTCAATGCCGGCATCTTTAAATGCCAGGAGCTTGTCAGTAACCGCTCTGCCAGCCTCCATCAAGCCGCCCTCTGTAATTTCAATATTCACCGCTGCACCATCAAGATTGATGGCCTTAAGCTTGGCAAGCCATGGCTTCAGGTCGCATTCATCTGAGCGAAATTGGACCGGCGAAGTATTAATACTGACTTGAATATGATGCCCTTGTGTCTGCCAGTTGGCCGCTTGTTGAATAGCTGTAGCAAATACCCAGTCACCAATTTCCAGAATTAACCCAGTCTCTTCTGTCATCGATATAAAGTCATCCGGAGAGACCAGGCCTCGTTCAGGATGATGCCAGCGAATCAAGGCTTCTGCTTTTGACACGGCACCGCTGTTGAAATCAATGATCGGCTGATAAAACAGCTCAAGTTGCTGTAAAGACAAGGCGCTTCGCAGGTCATTAATCAGTAACCTACGCCGCTGCGCCTGTTCTTCCATTGCAGGAGTGAAATACAGGAAACTGTTTCGCCCTTTAGATTTGGCGGCATACATCGCCTGATCTGCGTTTTTCAACAGCATATCAATACTATCAGCATCGCTGGGATAGAACGCAATTCCGATGCTGGCTGACACATAAGCTGTGTTGTGATTCAGATTAAAAGGCATTTTCATTTTAGTTAAAATATTTTGCGCGATCCGCTCAACTATTGTGAAATCGTCCAGTTGATCGATAATAATCGTGAATTCATCACCGCCCAGGCGCGCTACAGTATCCGTATCCCTGATACAGCTTTGCAAACGACTTGCGGCCTGTTTAAGTAACAGGTCGCCATGATCATGACCCAGGGTATCATTGATTTCTTTAAAGTGATCGAGATCCATCAGCAATACAGCCACCTGATGTCGGTTGCGAGAGGATTTCTTTATATAAAATGCTAACCGATCATAAAAAGTAGTGCGATTCGGTAGCTGGGTTAATGGATCAAAGTGTGCCATGTAAGCAAGTCGTTCATTCGCTTTTTTCTGCTCTGCAAGACTGATGTCGATACAATACATTTCTCGATGCCCCCCGGAATACAGCATCACATGACTGGAAAAAACGGGAATGCGGGTGCCTTTTTTATTCAGCAGCTCAACCTCACCTGCAGGTATCGGGGATTCACTTCTAAGCCAGCTCTGATGCGCTTCAATCACTTGCTCTTTTGCTTCAGGAGGGATAATTAAATCTTCTAAACGCTGTCCGATCGCCTCTGTGTTGCTGTAACCATACAGGTCAGTACTGGCATCATTCCAATAGATTACCCGGCGCTCAACTTCATAGCCCTGAACAGCAATAGCCGGCAGGCTCTCGATTACCTGTCGAAAACGCAGCTCACTTTCAAGAACTGATTGTTCCGCCATTTTCTGGTCGGTAATATTCAGTAATAACCCGCGCAACCAGCGAGGCTTTTTATTTTGCAGCACGACGTTAACCATATGCCGCAGCCAGATCGTTTCACCTTGCTTATTACAAAAACGATATTCAAGAATATGATCCCTATGCTGACTGGTTTGATTATGGCAAAAGGTGATAGATCGCTCACGGTCTTGCGGATGGATATGCTCTTGCCAGAAGCCCTTACGAGTCCAGTCTTGCGGTTTATAACCGAGTAAACGTTCGGCATTAGCGCTTACCGAGTTAAAATTCATCCCTACAACATCGGCCTCCCAAACAATGGCATCAGTAGTATCAATCAGTTCACGAAACCGCTGTTCACTTAACCGGTGTGAAATCTCTGACTTTCTTAAGCGATAATTCCAAAACACCAACAACAACAAAAATACTGCGGCGATATATATAACGAGCTCATCAGGCTGAATCCCTGAGGATGCTTCTGGTCCGCTCCAATATGCAAAGATAGCGGCATGTTCCTGTTGCGTAATACTCGTCAGCGCTTTTTCAATAATAGAAGCCAGCAATGGATTATCTTTATTGACCGCCATTCTGAAATCACTCTGGTAATCGGTATGACCCGAAAAACTGAGATTGAGAATGCTCTCCTGTTTCATAGCATAGCTGGCAGCGGTAGCATCACCGACGAAGGCATCAGCACTGCCTTCAGAGACCATCCGTAAAGCAGTTGCAATTGTCGGAGTATTTACAATATTGATTGCGGGATAATCTCGCTTGAGAAGATTATTAGTATAATGACCTGTGTGGATCGCGACAGTTTTGCCGTCCAGCCGATGAAGGTTATCTATATAACCCTTAGATTGTTTGCTGATAATAACTGCAAAACCGGAAAGGTAAGGCTTACTGAACACCAGATAGGTTTCCAGCTCTTTAGTTGCAACCAGGCAGGACACAATATCGAACTCGCCACTATTCGCAGCCTGCAATCCATCGGACCATGATCTTTTAAAGTTTATTGGTTCAATTCTAACACCCAAACGTTGCTCAAGAAGGTGAATGTAATCTGCGACAATACCGGTATAGGTACCGCTTTCATCTATCCATTCATAAGGAGCAAAATTGCGATCGATGTCTAATTTTAGTACTGGGTGCTCATTCAGCCAGAAAGCCTCTTGCGGAGTCAGCTTCAGAGATTCCAGCGGGGGGCTATTAGCGGTGAGAGCCCATTCTGGCATCAGGAGAAGATAGCATGAAATCAGGATCTGTCGTATCAACTGACCCGGTGGCGGCTGCATCTGACGAAAAAACAAGAACCTGAATAGTCCAAACATCCTTTTCTTCCCTTTCTTCCTTAGCCCAATCATCTCTTCTTTGCTTTAACAGAGCTCAATCCATTGAATCAATACAAAGACGTCTTTCCGGAAACAGCAGTACTCAGGATTGTCGTATGGCCAATACTATGACTTTTTACTGATAAGATGAAAATTTCATCCCACAGATAATTAAAGTCTGTATAAACTAATATTTAAAAAATGTTCATTAGTAGCCTATCACGACACGCACTGCTGTATTTAGAGCATTTAGCGAGTTCGATATCCAGTTGTTTATAACTTTCTTTTTCAATACTTGTCACGGCAGTGCGAGTCTTGTGGTTTGTATTTAGCCGCGACGTCCGGGTTAAAAGTAATATCTTCGCAGGAAAGATCAGCAGTCGATATGCAAATAGAC
>NZ_JBFIIH010000172.1:0-6372 GCF_041601355.1 Neptunomonas sp. | reverse complement strand
TTGGATTGGGTGGCTCAGACGCCCCCCTTTTCTCATTTTTTTCCAGTATTCAACACACCACGATTAATTTGGTCACGTTCAATAGATTCGAATAATGCTTTAAAGTTACCTTCACCAAAACCGTCATCGCCTTTGCGCTGAATAAATTCAAAGAATACTGGGCCCAACTGGGTTTCAGAGAATATTTGAAGCAGTAATCGAGGGCCACCTTCAACGGTGCCATCCATTAATATGCCACGTGTTTGAAGTTCTTCAACAGGTTCACCATGGTTAGGTAAGCGACCTTCCAGCAATTCATAATATGTTGCTGGTGGCGCTGTCATGAAAGGCATTCCCATTTTGTTCAAGCGATCCCAACATGCAACTAAGTCATCGCAACTAAAAGCAATATGTTGAATACCTTCACCATTAAATGCTCTTAAGAACTCGTCAATTTGCCCTTTACCGCCTTCGCCTTCTTCGTTTAGCGGAATGCGAATTTTACCATCTGGTGCCGTTAGTGCTTTGGAGGTTAGCCCGGTGTATTCACCTTTGATATCAAAGAAGCGAATTTCTTGGAAATTAAACAACTTCTCATAGAAATCAGCCCAATATTTCATGCGACCGCCATACACGTTGTGAGTTAAGTGGTCGATTATTTTGAAGCCTGCTCCCACTGGATTGCGGTCGACGCCATCAAGGTATTCAAAATCAATGTCATAAATAGATAACTCATCGCCATATCGGTCAATAAGATAGATGATCGCGCTGCCAATACCTCTAATTGCTGGTAGACGTAGTTCCATAGGGCCCGTTTCGACTACAACGGGTTCAGCGCCTTGTGCCAATAAGTGCTTATATGCTTTTACTGCATTTTTAACGCGAAAGCCCATGCCACATGCGGACGGTCCATGTTCACGAGCAAAGTACCATGCTGCTGATTTTGGCTCGTAATTCGCGATTAAATTAATGCCACCCTGACGCCATAGTTGCGCGTCTTTAGTGCGGTGATTGGCAATATGGGTAAAACCCATCGCTGTAAATACGGTTTCTAGTTGGCCCTTTTCAGGTGATGAAAATTCGATGAATTCAAAGCCATCTAAGCCTACTGGGTTTTCAAACAAATCTGCCATTGTTTACTCCCTTTAGTCATTCTTAAAATCAGATGACGATGCATCTTATTAGAATTTGGTTTTAGGCATTACTTACCTGAATAGTACAAGGGTAAGTTTCATTGTGACATTGAGTGCTTTTAATTAGTTATATTCAAAGGCGTTTTGCCTCATGATTTTGTCGTCGCAGTTTAGGTTATTTCGTGAAAATATGCCCGAGAAGGGCTTGTTAATGCTCGCTCCTGATTTAGCGAAAAAGCTCTATTTGTAAACATTTCGTTACAAAATTGTGGTTCCAGACGGATTACGGGGAAAGCTTACTTAATCCAGCCCACTTTAAGAATTAAGTAAACTGTCCCCGTAATCCCAGAATTAAGTAAACTGTCCCCGTAATCCCGTAATTCCGTGCTAGTTAGGCCACTTAGAAAGGCGTTAAAAAAAATCTAATACGGCCCTGAAATTCCCTCGACACCGTTTTATTTGCCATTTACGCAATGCAAATAACTAGCTTGTTTCCTGCAGAAGGTGGGTTGTTTATGCCCCATTTCCGCTGAATAGCTAATCTCAATAATAACTCTTTGATTACCCATTAAAAAATCATACTTTTGTGTTTGTTTACTGAGGGTGGTGGGAAGGTATTGACCCGCTTAAGAAATTAAACAATGAGGTTATATTAGATATTCCTATATATTTCAAATTATTAGGTAATGATGGCATGAGCCTTGTATGGGTAGTAATAAGCAGTGAAGAGAACCATTTGAGTAAGTAAGGCTTAGCGCTGATGTATCCAATACTTGTCGGATTTAACTAGTCGATGCAGTTGACGGCCTAAGATCGTAACAAATCAGGGCGTAAGACAGATATGTCGATGACAATGTCATCCGCATAACTGCTTAATTGTTAGGAGACAGAAAACCGAGCGGGAGGATATTAACCATGCGCACTTTCGCACAGAAACCGAAGGCATCCCAGCAAGCTACACCCACCAAGTCTAGGATACCCGCTGGTGCAAGCCTTGGACAACGCCGTGAGGTGAACTCGATCCTTCAATTGCAGCGCACGCTTGGAAATCAAGTGATGCAGCGGATGTTGCAGACTAACCCTGAAGAACTCGAAGTAGGATTGGCCAGTACGGTAACACCTCTCTTTAGCCACGATTTTTGCCGAATTCCCATACATCCTCCTGCAGAAGCGATACAGACGAAATTAGCGATCAACAAGCCGGGAGACATCTACGAGCAGGAAGCAGACTACATCACCGAACAAGTGATGCGAATGCCTGAGCCGGAGTTTCAGCGCGCTTGCCCCTGCGGCGGAGGGTGCCTTAAGTGTCGGACGGCGCGGCCGGGCCAGAAACATGAGCGCTTGCAAACTCAGCACGTCGGCTTAAGTGACTCAGGACAAACCGCAGCACCGCCCATCGTCTACGAAGTATTGCGCTCACCCGGTCAACCTCTCGATTCGATGACTCGCGCCTTTATGGAGCCACGCTTCAAGCATGACTTCGGCGGCGTGCGCGTGCATACCGATAGCCGGGCGGCGGAGTCGGCGCGTGCGGTCAGTGCTCTAGCGTACACCGTGGGGCGGAATGTTGTGTTTGGGGCCGGCCAGCATGCACCGGAATCGCGAGCGGGCCGACGATTGCTCGCGCATGAGCTTACGCACGTGGTGCAGCAAGCACCCTTGTTGCAGCGACAACCAGACCCTGAAGCGGACAAGGCAAATGTCGACGCGTGCCTGAAGCAAACTAAGGATCTGCTTCCCGGTAAGGTCGGCCTCGTCGAGCATATCAACCGCGGAGTCTTGTTGGATGAAGCCATCGGGAAGGAACGACAAAGCCTGGAAGCGCAAATTCGTCAGAAATACGACGCACGGAAGTTCGTGTGCGAAGCGGGCGTCCCCGCGATGCTGGCGCTCTTCTACAACAGGGACTACCACAACAGACTATGGGTCGATCGTGCCCGCGAAAGCTTTACCAAACATCCTGAGTTCTATTCGTCTGCAGGTTCCGACAAAGTTATAAAGACAAAGGCGTTCCTGACGAAGAAGTATCGCATTACCCTCGAGCCTGGGGATAAAGCATGGAGTCCGGAAGATATCCGGTTGCTCGCCGAAGCTCTGGGAAAGCTGACGGACAGCGAAATCCCGCTTATCGCCGACTATCGTTTCATTCGTTGGACGAACAGGTGTAATCAGTTCATTGCTGCAAACCCCAATTACAAATGTGAACTTGAGGATTATGGAGATTGTGGACTCCATCTAGCTGAAGTGGTCCATCGCGATTACACCATCACGATGTACGATTGCTTCAAGAGTGATCCAGACGAGACCGCCAAGAAAGGCTACAACGTTCAGCCTGGCGCTGACATCATCGTCCATGAAATCGGACATGCCATCGAATTTGCCAAGCTGAGACTGGCTCTTGAAAAACAGGGTGACGCGAAGCGTGAATATCAACGTCTGAACAAGCTTGCCGATGCTGCCACGGGGAACGCGAAAGTGTCATTGAACCAACAGGTGGCGGCCGCGAAGAAAATGTTGGCAGAGGCCGACAAGGCAGTGAACGACGCGATGTCTCCGTCTGTCCTCGATCAGTTCACCGCACTCACAAAAGAAAAACCAGCCTTAACGCCGTACTCCAAGAAAAACACCATGGAGGCCTTTGCTGAAGCGTTCATGCTGTACAAGGTGGCTCCAGACAAGTTGAAAAAGGCCAACGAGCCCCTGTTTAACTGGTTCGCCAAGGGAGGGTCGATATAGTTCGGGATTCCGGGGACAGTTTACTTAATTTCTCAGCGCTGGTGTTACAAACTATATGCGATAAGGGGGTATCAAACACAAGGAGCAAAACTATAGCCAGGATGGCTCGAGTGGTTATTACGGGATAAATGAACAACTATGCTCTGCCCCCAGTTGTTCTTGCTACAACGTATACAAAGAAAAGTGCGGTAGATTGTATAACCTACGGTTTTCTATTTAGCTGTATATGTCAACTTTGTGATAAGCGCCCTAAATACTCTGAGCAAAAAAGGTCAAGCGTTTTGGCAGGTCCGTGTCAAAAACGGAATCTTAGGGTTTGCTAATATAATATCTGCGGCCCCTCAGATCCCAAAGTAGTCATGGCCGGTAATCCTAAAGAGAAGCAGCCGTACTTTTCCCAAATTGATTAACCCACATCACATCAAGCCCATCGTATAAAATTGCTCTTCCTCCTATATTTATGGGATAAAATATATAGCTTGATCCAGTATAAATATGCCGCTATGGTTCTACGACTATAGCGCCTAACAGGCATGTACTCGCGGATAGACCGAAGGAATGGGGAATAAGTCATTGAGCAGTCTTTTCTCAAAATCTGTTTATTTACACTGTTTAATTTTTCTTAAGTAAGCCAATGAAAATTTCGCTTATTCTTTCCCTCTTAATTTTTGGCGGTAGTTCTGTGTGTGTTATTATTTATAAATATCAAGCTATTAGGGGGAATGAGAGCACATTCGTGGAATTATAAGAATTCCTGATAATAATAATTATGAGGTCGCGTTCCGCATAACTGCTTATTGTTAGACTTCCAAGTGAGTATGTACATTCATTGTAGTAAAAACTAAAACTACTAATAGTGTTTCTTTCGAAACGTGAAATTGGCACTAACTAGTCAAGCAAAAAGATCGCTTGATTTTTATTAACGGGAAAATTATGAAAAAATATTCACTCATCTTTGGTGCTGTGTTTTTAACGGAATCGGTTATGGCAGAACAACCAACTTTTACTATCGGCCCTGCAACTCAAACACATGCGGGCTTGATTGATTGTGGTGGAAAATCTCGCCCTAGTGCTATTGGAGAAATCAAATCAGAAGATGGAAAAGTGTGGATTGTACCTGCTGAAAATAACTATGAAACAACTCCTAAAGCAGAAGACCTGTTTAACGAATGTGGTGGCAAGGTATTAAAATCACTCGCTGAATTAGACCTAAACGATGTGCCAGTTATTAATGCTGGAGGTACAGAAGAATTCACGGCTTATATATTTTCCGATAATTATTTTGAGCTATACATAAACGGAAACATAATTGCTGTCGACCCGGTTGTTTTCACACCATTTAACTCTAGTGTTGTACGTTTTAAAGCAGATCGTCCGTTAACTATCGCTATAAAGATGGTGGACTGGGAAGAAACGCTTGGGTTAGGAATGGAATACAATCGCGGTACTAAATTTCATGCTGGCGATGGTGGCTTAGTTGCCCATTTTCAAGACGCAAAGGGCCAGACTGTAGCTATTACAGACAATAGCTGGAAAGCTCAAACTTTTTATACCTCCCCCATCGTTAATAGAGATTGTTTGGTAATAAATAACTCTTTGCGCGATAGTTCAGCTTGTGAAAAACAGAAAGTAACTAATGCAGATAAAACGTCTGCAGCTCATTGGGAAGTTGATAAAAACTGGATGAAACCTGACTTTGATGACAGTGCATGGCCTGCAGCTGCAACTTTTACTAATGATACCGTTGGAGTAAAAAACAAAAAATCATTCATGAATTTCTTAGATGTATTTGACACAAAAGGTGCTGATGCTGAGTTTATTTGGTCGTCTAATTTGGTATTGGATAATTTAGTTTTACTGCGAAAAACAATTAAATAAGTATCAAGGTGCTGCAGCGGAAAAACTATTCGCTGGAGCTCGCATTTTTCCACTGAGCAATGCGTTAGGCACATTTAACAATCGTATTTACTATTTAAAGGAAAATATATGATCTATTCAACTTTCAAAATTTCAATTTTGTCTATATTGGTGTTTTTTATTGGCCATGTGTCAGCGGCGGAGCCAAATGTACCGACAGAGGCTCCCTATATAGTGCTTTATGAAAATCTGGATGAGCCTAATGGGTATGGTTTTTGTCTTGATACTTATGGACCGGGTCAATCAGAGTTAATGCAAACTCATTCGTGTAAGCCAAAAACGGATGAAGGCACTCCTAGAAATGATCCAGGCCATGATGTTCGTTTTGAATACAACGCAGAAACCAAAAAAATTAGTTCTTATGCCTTTGAAGGTAAATGCATACAAGTTCTAGTCGCAACAGGAAAGACGGAATTTGCTTTACTTGATTGTAGTGAACACCCTCATCAAAAGTTTGTTTATAACAAGATAGATAAAACAATCAGACTCGATAAAGATAAAAACTACTGTGTAGTCGTAGATTCAGAGACTCTTAAGGCAGGACCTTGGGTTAAGCGTGCATTGAAACTAGCTGAATGTAGTAAAACAGAATCAGCACTAAAGC
>NZ_JBFIIH010000171.1:0-6528 GCF_041601355.1 Neptunomonas sp. | reverse complement strand
TCTTCCTGGGCTATGTTAATTAATTGATCAAGACTACGCAGTTGCATGAAGCGGGCCTTATCAATATAAGGTAACGCTCTGGCAGCCGCATGCGATTCGATAGCGATACGTGCTTCGTACAATTCCGTAAATTTCATGGCGGTCATTTTAGGCACCATGACACGACGGTTGCCCTGAATTTCCAATGCCTTTTCGGCGGACAACTGGCGCAGCGCTTCTCTGATGGGCATGGGGCTGACATCGAGTAGTGTCGCTAGTTCGCGAATCGTTAACGCCCGTCCCGGTAGTATCTGGCCGTTCATAACGGCGCCTCTTAATGTCTCATATACCCACTGGGTGATAGTTACAGCGCCATCGCGCTCAGTTAATGTAATTTTAATAGGAGACTTCTTGTCCATAATCGCTTTTGGTTCTGGCTGTTTTTTTCTATTCTAATGCGATCACTAAACAAGGTGTATGGTTTTTTTAGTAAAGCCTGTGTTGAAGCTGTTTTATTTTTCCGATGACAAAAATATTATTCTTTGTGATCACAAAATATAGTTATTTCCTGAAGTGATTATGTGAAACTATGTACATATTATTTCATTAAAAAATGTATAAAAAAGATGTTGAGCGAGAATTTGCTATGAATGCTAAAAAGGGTAATGAGTTTGATCTGTTTATTGTCGATTTAAACGGTAATTTGCGCGGCAAGCGTATGCCAGGCAGTGCTTTATATAAGGTTATGGACGAAGGTGTGAAGTTGCCTCGTTCCGTGCTTGGGTTTGATTTCTGGGGCGATGATGTTCTGGAAAACGGCCTGGTCTTTGAAACAGGCGATAGCGATGGTGTATGTATGCCAGTGCATGATGACGCCATCTCTGTGCCTTGGGCAGATTCTCCGCGCGACCAGGTGTTGGCAATGATGTTTAACCCCGACGGCTCGCCTTTTGGTGCAGATCCTCGTCAGGTGTTAAGCGGTGTGGTGAAGCGATTTAAAGACTTGGGATTGACGCCTGTTGTTGCAACAGAGCTTGAGTTTTATCTGATGGACGGTATGTCCGAAGAAACTCAGCGTCCGCGTCCGCCGGTATTAATTGAAGGGCACGGGCGTCGTCTGTCTGAAACAGACTGCTACTCGATCGATGAGATGGACTGCTTATCAGCCTTCTTTACCGAAGTGCGTGAAGTCTGCGATATTCAGGGTGTACCTGCGGACACTATTATTTCTGAGCTTGGCCCTGGCCAATTCGAGATAAACCTGAATCATGTGCCCGACCCTATGTTGGCCGGTGACCAGGCGATTATGTTCAAGCGTCTGGTAAAAGGGATAGCCAGAAAGCAGGGTTATTCCGCGACGTTTATGGCTAAGCCTTACGCTAAAAAAAGCGGTAACGGCATGCATGTTCACTTCAGCTTGCTGAATGAAGCGGGTGAGAATGTATTCGACAATGGCGGCGAAGAAGGAACGGATGTGATGAGGCATGCGGTTGCCGGCTTAATGCATACAATGGCAGATGGCATGTTGACCTTTGCCCCGCATATGAACTCTTATCGCCGCTTTATGGTCGGTGCTCATGCGCCTACCTATGCAAGCTGGGGATATGAAAACCGTACGGTCGCTATTCGTATTCCAGAAAGCCCGCCTGTCGCTCGTCGTATAGAGCACCGTGTTGCGGGTGCTGATGCTAACCCTTATCTGGTGTTGGCTTCAATTTTGGGCGGTGCGCTCTATGGTATCGAAAACAAGTTGCAACCACCGGCCCCAATTAAAGGGGATGCGAACGCGGAAACGGCAGAGACTGATGACAATCTGGTATTGCCCATCAAGTGGGATGATGCCACTGCTATCTTTACTAAGAGCGATGTTCTGAAAGAATATCTGGGTGAAGAGTTTATTCGTGTTTATTCGGCGGCAAAGCGGCAAGAGCAGAGAAAGCTACATGAGCAGATCTCTGATATTGAGTACGAAGCGTATCTTGGCCTCTTGTAATCAGTAGTAGTAATTAAGAGCTGTGACAGGTTGTTACAATCAGTAGTTGCCATAAATAGTTATAAAAAATAGCGCTGGTACTTTCGGCTAAATACCCCCCGGTGGGTATTTAGCTCGAATGCCGAGCTAGCGTAGATTGATGGAAATGCTTTTACATGGACGATAAGTTTTCTGCAAGGATTGTCAGAAAGATATACATAATAATAGATAGTTTTGTATTTGAGGCTTGCGCGTTAATCGATACAAATCTGTCGCTTAAGGCAGATAACACGAGTTTCAGATAACTTTTAGTTAAGACAGGCACGGCCTGATATGGAGAATATTAATGAGTCCTAAAAAACTGGGTTTAGTCACTGCATTGGCGATTACACTTTCTACCGCTGCTGTTGCACAAGAGCAGGTTCTTAATATTTACAACTGGTCAGACTATATTAACCCTGAAGCGGTTGCCCAGTTTGAACAGGAAACGGGTATTAAAGTTAACTATGACGTTTATGATTCTAACGAGGTATTAGAAGCCAAGTTGATGTCTGGCAGCACCGGTTATGATCTTGTTGTACCTACCGGGGCATTTTTAGAACGTCATGTTCAGGCAGGTATTTATGCAGAGATTGATCGTTCTAAACTCAGCAACTACGGCAACCTTGATAGCGTCCTGACGGAAAAAATTGCCCGTCACGATGTCGATAATAAGCACAACGTACCTTATGCCTGGGGGACGATTGGCCTGGGTTATAACGAAGCGATGGTTAAAGAGCGCCTGGGAGATATGCCGGTTGATACATTGGACCTTATCTTTAAACCGGAAGTAGCTGCAAAGTTAGCTGATTGTGGTATCGGTCTGCTCGACTCACCTGCTGAGGTGATCTCTATTGCGCTGAATTATCTGGGATTGGATCCTAACTCTGAGAAAAAAGCTGACCTTAAACAAGCGACTGAGCTGATGAACTCAGTACGCGATAGTTACAAATACTTCCACTCAGGTAAATATATCTCTGACCTCGCTAATGGCGAGATCTGTGTGGCGCTAGGCTATAACGGCGATATCCTGCAGGCTCAGAGCCGTGCGGAAGAAGCAGGCCAGGGTAACGTCATTGGTTTTGCGATTCCAAAGGAAGGCACCTTAGTATGGTTTGATCTGATGGCGATCCCTGCTGATGCACCACATCCTGACGCTGCTCACCAATTCATCGATTTTGTACTCAAAGCAGAAACCGCCGCCGGTATCTCTAACTATGTTTATTACGCGGTAGCGAATACCGCGGCAGAGCCTCTGTTGCTTGATGAAGTACGTAACAACCCGGGTATTTATCCTTCAAATGAAGTAAAGGCAAACCTGTTCACCCAAAATGCACATACAGCCAAGTTTGACCGTCTGTTAACGCGTGCCTGGAGTGGTATTAAAACGGGTCGTTAACATTGGTAGTCATTGCTGACTAAAAAAAGGGGGTGAAATATTCACCCCTTTATTCAACATATCAAACATATTAAAGAGTTTCTAAATAAGCCTTCGGTTGGTGTTATAACAACCTGACAAAGCTGCCTGGCTTCTGGGCTTATTTAGAGATTCCCTGAGAAGAATAAATAGCCAAGGGGTTGTTATGACGTTGTCCCAACATAGCGAACTGCACACGTCGTCGAAGACGAATTCTGTTGAAATACCATTATGGAAACAGGAAGGCGCTGAGCCGTTTCTTAAAATTGAAAATGTAACCAAGAAGTTCGGAGAGTTTACGGCGGTAGATAATATCTCGCTGGATATCTATAAAAATGAACTCTTTTGTCTTTTAGGTGGTTCTGGATCAGGCAAGAGTACTTTGCTGCGTATTCTGGCAGGTTTTGAATCCGCCAGTAGTGGCCGAATTCTGATAGACGGCATTGATATGGCAGGTGTTCAGCCGTGGAATCGCCCCGTCAATATGATGTTTCAATCGTACGCGCTTTTTCCGCATTTAACGGTAGCCGATAACATTGCTTTTGGTCTGAAGCGTGAAGGTGTGGCGCGTAGTGAAGTTAAACAGCGCGTTGATCAAATGTTGGATATGGTGCAGTTGGGACATCTGGGTAAGCGAAAGCCTAATCAGCTGTCCGGCGGGCAGCGCCAGCGTGTTGCCTTGGCGCGTTCATTAATTAAACGCCCAAAGCTATTGTTACTGGATGAGCCGCTCGGCGCATTAGATAAAAAGCTGCGTGAAGAAACTCAGTTTGAATTAATTAATATCCAGGAGCAGTTAGGTGTAACTTTCGTCGTGGTTACACATGACCAGGAAGAAGCGATGACGCTGGCCACACGTATCGGCGTTATGAATAATGGCGTGATTGTACAAACCGCCGAGCCGCATTTGGTGTATGAATATCCGAATAGCCGTTTTGTTGCCGAGTTTGTCGGTTCGGTGAACTTGTTCGAAGGGCAGATAATTGAAGATCTTCCGGATAGTGTACGCATACGCTCTAAAGAAGCGGGAGCTGAATTTTTTGTTAATCATGGTATCAGCTGTGCACCTAACCAGACGGTACATATGGCGATACGTCCCGAAAAAATAAAAATAAGCCGTAATAAACCGGAGCAGGCGAATAATTGGATTGAAGGTGTTATTGAAGATATCGCCTACATGGGAAGCTTGTCCGTGTTTAAAGTACGTTTGGCCAGTGGTAAAGATGTGCGTGTTACCCAGCCGAACTTTGTGCGGGACATGGGGGCTCGATTTACCTGGCATGATAAAGTTTACCTTTCGTGGCAGATAGATAGCAGTGTGGTGCTGACATCATGAGTGTTTCAACAGGGGCCGCATGGATTGATAAATCTGCATCGGGGATGGCGAAATATAATATTTTCAGAAGTGTGAACTGGGGGCGCTTAGGCGTTATTGCCGTTCCTGCACTCTGGTTAGGTATTTTTTTCTTCATTCCCTTTCTGGTGGTATTCAAAATATCCTTGTCGGAATCTGCGATTGCAATACCACCATACACGGCGATATTTGAGTGGGATCTTGAAGAGGCGTATGCCACCTTTAAGCTGAATCTGGGTAATTATTTTTATCTCATAGAAGATGCTTTTTATCTGGATGCCTATATAAATTCGGTTAAGATTGCGGCTGTTTCTACTTTTTTTGCACTGATTGTCGGTTTCCCTGTTGCTTATCTGATCGCACGCAGCAAGCCTTCAACTCGTGTTGTCTTACTGGCATTGGTAATTCTGCCTTTCTGGACATCGTTCTTGTTACGCGTGTATGCCTGGATGGGTTTTCTGAAAAAGAATGGTGTTGTGAATGAATTTTTATTATCCATAGGCATTATCGACCAACCGCTGGTGATGTTGCAGACTGACTTTGCTGTGTATATCGGCATTGTTTATACCTATCTGCCTTTCATGATTCTGCCATTGTATACCGCACTGGAAAAGATGGATCTGACCCTACTGGAAGCGGCTGAAGACCTGGGGGCACGTCCACTCCAAAGTTTCTTTATGATCACCTTACCATTGGCTGTTCCAGGGATCATTGCCGGCTGCATTCTGGTGTTTATTCCTGCTGTCGGTGAGTTTGTCATCCCGGCATTACTGGGTGGCTCGGACACGCTGATGATTGGGCGGGTACTGTGGGATGAGTTCTTCCTGAATCGGGATTGGCCGATGGCCTCGGCCGTCGCGATTGTCATGCTGGTGGTATTGGTATTACCGATTATGCTTATCCGAAACGCTCAGGGTAAAGAGGAGGCGCACTCATGAAACGTCGCTCACTGTTTCTAAATACGACGGCTATTATGGGATTTGTGTTCCTCTATGCACCGATAATATCCCTGATTGTTTACAGTTTTAATAAGTCTAAATTGGTCACTGTCTGGGGTGGCTGGTCGCTTAAATGGTATACCGAGCTGTTTAAGAATCAGCAGATTATTGATGCAGCATTGGTCAGTTTTAAAATTGCACTGATCAGTGCCAGCCTGGCTGTGGTACTGGGTACGATGGCTGGTTTTGTTTTGTCCCGCATGGGGCGCTTTCGTGGCAAGATGATCTTATCCGGCTGGATAACGGCACCACTGGTTATGCCGGAAGTGATAACCGGTTTGTCCTTACTACTGCTTTTTGTTGCGATGGAAGGCATGTTCGGCTGGCCATCAGGACGCGGTACCGGAACCATTATTATTGCTCATACTACTTTTTGTATGGCGTATGTCGCCGTCATTGTGCAATCCCGCTTAGCATCAATCGATGAAACCTTAGAAGAAGCAGCAATGGACTTAGGGGCTAAACCTTCCACATTGTTTTTTCTGGTTACTTTGCCTTTGATTGCTCCGGCACTCATCTCCGGTTGGTTGTTGTCCTTTACCTTGTCTTTGGATGATCTGGTTATTGCCAGTTTCGTTTCCGGTCCTGGCAACAGCACTTTACCCATGGTGATCTTCTCCAAAGTTCGTTTGGGTGTGACGCCGGAGGTGAATGCGTTGGCGACTATCATGATCGCGATTGTCGCCTTGGGTGTATTGGCGGCGATGTATCAAATGAGACGACAAACCAAACTGCTGTCTAATCAGGAGTAGCGCTGCAAAAGAAGCGC
>NZ_JBFIIH010000170.1:0-6564 GCF_041601355.1 Neptunomonas sp. | reverse complement strand
TCGGGGCTTCTCCCACACGCAACGTATCCACATAATTTACTGTGAGACAAGATACTGATTCGCACTATGGCGGATGTAACCTACTGATGGGCTGAACAATTTTGCAATTAAGTCTTACGTCAACTCAATTGCGTTTTACGGAATAGCTGCGAATACATTTCTAAGAAGCGTTGAGTTTGAAAAGCACGTATATAAAAATACCATCATCAGGACAGATGCAGTATTCTGAAATTACGCATCGGTATTATCTCTACCACATTTCATTCAGGAGGTGGCGAATAATGAATCGATACCTTTACATAATAATTATCATCACCCTCGTCATTATTGTTGCGGTACTCGGATACAAGGTTTTCAAAATCGAGAAAACGGTTGATTGCAACAACCCAGCGACCTTTGTGGAACAGCGGTTTCAACTCGATGCCGGATTCCAGACCAGTGCCAGATATCTTAATAAACTGGCCAAACTGGATGCCTGTGAAATGCAGAGTAAATTTCGTCCAGCGCTTGAGAAAAACACGCTGTCTGAGCAAGACCAGAAGCAACTTCAAGAAAAACTCATGATTTTTGCAATAACCAAAGATATCGAAATCAAAGCAAGTAGTTATGCTTTTTTGAATAAAGTATTTTTCTGGATATCGTTGTTTCTTGCTATCTGCATTATCGTAATTCCGGTTACCAGCACACTGGTTAAGGATGGCAGCAAACTTCACAAAATAATGAGTCCTGCGCAATTACCGGCCATTACTCTTTTAGCCGGACTATGTTTTAGCTTTTATGCCGACTATAAAGGAAAACAGACAAGTGCCGAGAACCTAATCCGTTATGCTTATTTCTCAAACGACCCAATTAAGGAGATTTCCAGTACGGTGCGAACCGCTCTTTCAGAGATTGATAGCGGACAGGATTTCTATGATCTGATAAAGGATTAAACTTTGCGAAAACTTATTTTAAATGGGGTCATCTTAGGCATTTTTTTTGAAATTATAACCATTATATTCAGATTTTACTTTGGGCTGGAATCAACTCGCGATACGACCATCATTAGTCAATTCACCGCAGGAATCCGCATTCATCATGGTTATATTGGATTCTTATTATTGCTCATTACCGGCTTTAAAATGGTTCCGCCTGATGCCAACAGGCACACAAAACTGTCGGTGTCACATTGGCTATTCAGTATCGGTATCGGACTCATCCTGAGTGATATAGCACATCATTTCATTATTCTCTGGATGACTACTGGTGATCCTCAATTCGATCTCATGTACCCAGCACTACGATGAGATTTTTAATATTTTTCTTGTAAATCGCTTGAAAAAGTATTTGGCGACCCTACATAAGATTTAAGGCAAGCATGTCCTGAATGGAAGCTTTGCCGGCATGATTGTTGGTTATTTTAATTCGCTTCTTAGGGAGGTTTTATTATGAACACAATTGATTTAACCCCTCTTTACCGTAGTAGTGTGGGTTTCGATAGCTTAGCGTCTCTGATAGACCATGCATTAGCAACCGAAACAAATACTAACGGCTATCCCCCATACAATATCGAAATGCTGGATGAAAAACGCTATGCAATCACACTTGCTGTGGCTGGTTTTTCACAAGAAAAAATCGATATACACGTTGATAAAGGCGTGCTGACAATTCGTGGCAGTAAGCCAGAGAAAAATGAAACTAAGTTTTTGCATCGGGGTATAGCAAACCGGACATTTGAGCGTAAGTTTAATTTGGCCGACCATATCGAGGTCACCGGTACTGATTTGGTTAATGGCTTGCTGACTATCAACCTGGTCAAAGAAATTCCTGAAGCTATCAAGCCTAAGACTATTGCTATTAACACTAATGGCTACGTATTAGAAAAGCATAAGACTGAAGACAAAATTGAGGCTAAGGGCGCCAATGCCGCTTAATAAATTAATTTACTTTGAGGGTTATAGTAATGAATCTTGAAAAACTAAAACCTTGGAACTGGTTTAAACACGAAGAAGACTCAGGCAGCCAAATACCTGTATCAATAAATAAAGCCAGTGCCGATTCTGCGCCAAAAAAGAACCAAGCATCGCCAGTGCCGGACTCAGCGGCAGGGTCTTTTTTGCAACTGCATCAAGAGATGGATCGCTTGTTTGATGATCTGGGGCGTTCATTTGGGTTTACTTCATTGCCCGCCTTAAAACGCAACGCTCCACTGTTAGACAGTTCGCTGTTTGATAATGCTGCGTTAGGCGCTTTTCGAGCTAAATTAAATGTTTCAGGAGGTGACAAAGAATACGAGATTTCGATCGAGCTTCCTGGCTTGTCCGAAGAAGACATTCATATCGATCTCCAAGGTAATGTGCTGACAATTCAGGGCCAAAAAGAGGAGGTAAATGAAGATAAAGACAAACATTATTATCGGGTTGAGCGAAGTTCGGGGGCGTTTCAGAGAACATTGTCGTTGCCGGATGATGCCGATACAGAAGGTATGACGGCGACCATGAAAAACGGCCTTCTGACACTCACTATACCGCGTAAGGCAACGCAAAAAGAAGCGGTCAGACGAATTCCAATTTCATCGTAATGGTAAGGTTGGAGGCGGCCAAACCTGTCTCCAACCATTTTATTGGATTACGGGGACAGTTTACTTAATTCCACATTTCTGAAGATTCCGAAATTCAGGGTGTGATTCTAAAGCGTGATTACGGGGACAGTTTACTTAATTCCACATTTCTGAAGATTCCGAAATTCAGGGTGTGATTCTAAAGCGGCCAGACCAGCAGAATCAGCGGCACTCCCAGCAATACAATCATAATTTCAAGCGGCAATCCCATGCGCCAGTAATCCCCGAAGGCGTATCCGCCCGGCCCCATCACCAGAGTATTAGACTGATGCCCGATCGGGGTCAGAAAGGCACAGGATGCACCTACAGCCACGGCCATGAAAAACGGATCCGGACTGACACCCAGCCCCAAGGCGATACCGTAGGCCAGTGGTGCCATGATCACGGCCGTGGCCGCATTATTGATGATGTCCGACAGGAACATGGTGACAACCAGCACCAGACCGATAACCAGATACACCGGAATACCTTCGGTCAGCGCCAACAACTGCGTAGCCAGCAACTGCGTAAGCCCCGTACTCTGCAATGCTGAGCCCACCGGAATCATGGCCGACAGAAGGATGATCACCGGCCAGTCGATGGCATCATAAAGATTGCGTACCGGCAGGATATCCAGCAGCAAATAGATCACAACGGCAAGACAAAATACGATCGCAAGCGGCAGCACCTTGGCAACACCCAGCGCAATGGCGATGGCAAAGACGGCCAGCGCGATTGCAATTTTTTTCGGCTGCCCGAGGCTGAGGTTCCGCTCGGCGAGTGGCAGCATGCCAAGCTCACTGAGCTGCTCATCGACACCATCTGCAGCGCCCTGCAACAGCAGAATATCACCCGCCTTAAACTGCTCGCGCCGTAATCGCCGGCGAACCTGCTGCCCTTCCCGGGCCAGACCGACCAGCGCCACAGAACTGCCGCTGAGCCTGCGTAATAAGGACACATCGCGTCCCTCCAGCACCGAACCTCTCTTGATAACCCCCTCTACCAGAGTGAGGTCGCCCTGGGTCAGCTCGGCAAATTTCTTATCGGCACTGGTAACCAGTTCCAGATCATTCTTGTCGAGCAAAGGTTGAACGTGCGACGGGTCGGCCTGCAGAATCAGAATATCGCCGGCATTGAGTAGCTGCCCCGGGCGTATCGATAGCGTCTTGCCATGGCGGTGCGCCACTCCCACCACTTCGATGCTGCTGTCATTCAGGCCGTCGATATCCTCTACCGGCCGACCCACCATTGAAGAGTCTGTGGTCACTATCACTTCTGTCAGGTATTCATCAATGGCAAATAACTTCTCCGGCGAGCTGCTCTTGAGGCGGGCTGCCGGTATCAGGCGCCAGCCCAGCAGCGTGATAAAGAGCACGCCCATAATGGCGATGGATACCCCCACCGGCGAAAAATCAAACATGTTGAATGGCTCTCCGCTCACCTCGGCTCGCATCATGGCAATGATGATATTGGGCGGTGTGCCTATGGCTGTTGTCATGCCTCCCAGAATACTGCCAAAGGCCAGCGGCATAAGAATCAGCGCCGGCGAGTGCTGATGCTTGCTGCAGGTCGCCAGTGCCACAGGCAGCATCAGCGCCAGCGCCCCGACGTTATTCATAAAGGCAGATGCTACCGTAACGACCGTGGTCATAATCAGGATGTGGCTTAACGGATTTTCGGTGTAGGGCAGTATTTTCTGTACGATCATGTCCACTACGCCGGAACGGCGCAACGCATCGGAGATCACCAGCACCGCCGCTACCGTGACGACCGCCGGATGACTAAAGCCAGCAAAAGCATCCTCAGCTGCCACTAAGCCTGCAAGCACACACAGCCCCAGTGCCATAACAGCCACAACGTCATGGCGATATTTTCCCCAGACAAAGAGCAGCAGCGTCAGCATCAGTACGGCGGTAATCAGCCATTGATCAGTATTCAAATACAAGCTCCCTATAACCCGTCTTTAGGCGACGACGCCCAGCGCTACGCATACACTTACAATACGGATACAACTACGAAAAAACCATAGCCTGGTCAACAAACTCTTACAGGGCCATTGAATTAGCGGATGATCGAACCGCCAACGCGTTAGCGCCTCCATACCACAGACAACAAATCTACTCTGAACCCATTCAAAAGCCAGATGAAAACGTCGTATTACAAAGCATCTGATAGCTTGGTATATTATATCGTACACTTGGCGCAGCTACTGGCCGGCCCGCTTTTTCAGTCGATATCGGAGATCAGCGAATGGATAATAAAAACTATGACAAGGTAACCCAAGATTTTCTGACTGCTATGACCACAGAAACTCAAAAATTAATGGAGATGTTCGGCGGCAAGGCCAGCTCCGGTGAGAATGACTGGGTGAAACTCAACGAGGCCTGGGGCCAGATGTTAAAGACCCCGCAAAACCCCGATGACGTGATGAAGGCCATCAGTGACTACCAGAAAAACCAGTTGGGACTCTGGGCGGGATTACTCGGCACTTCTTCTGAGAAAGCCACCAAGCCTGCCGCGGGAGATCGCCGTTTTAATTCCCAGGAGTGGAGTGAAAATCCGATTTTTAACTACATCAAAGAGTCCTATTTAATGGCCTCGCACATGATGCAGCAAACGGCCAGCAACGCCAATCTGGATCCGAAGAAACAAAAGCAGCTGGATTTTTACACCCAGCAGTATATTGATGCGCTTGCCCCCAGCAACTTCATCGCCACTAACCCCGAAGCCCTCCAGACAGCCATTGATACCAAGGGCCAGAGCCTGATGGACGGCATGCAGAACCTGATAAAAGATATGGAAAAAGGCCGCATCAGCATGACCGATGAAACGGCCTTTAGCCTCGGCGAAAATATAGCTACCACACCAGGCTCTGTCATTTTCGAAAACGAACTCATGCAACTGATCCAGTACAGCCCGGCTACGGACACCGTCGCCGAACGGCCGCTACTGATCATTCCGCCGTGTATCAACAAGTTTTATATTCTGGATCTGCAGGCTCATAACTCTTTCGTCAAATACGCCGTAGATCAGGGCAACACTGTATTCCTGATATCCTGGGTTAATGCCACCCCGGAGCAGCGCCATCTGTCCTGGGATAACTACGTAGAAAGCGGTGTATTGAAGGCCCTGGAAGTTGTCAAAGCGGTTAGCGGTAGCAAGCGGGTCAACTGTGTTGCCTGGTGTGTGGGCGGCACTATCACTGCGAGTGCCATGGCGGTCCTCGCCGCACGCAAAGACAACACAATCAGCTCCGCTACTTTCCTTACTACGCTCACAGATTTTGAAGATCCGGGTGAAATTGGGGTATTCTTGGACGATCCGGAATCTATTCTGGGGGACGTCAACGCTGCCGGTGTGCTGGACGGCAAAAACCTGTCCAACGTGTTCAACTTGCTGCGCTCCAATGACCTGATCTGGTCCAACGTGGTCAACAGCTACCTTAAGGGTAAATCTCCGGCACCCTTCGACATTCTTTACTGGAACAGCGACCCGACCAGCCTGCCAGCGGACATGTACAACTACTACCTGACTAACATGTACCAGCAGAACAACCTGATCAAGCCCGATTGCCTGACCATCTGCGGTGAAAAAATCAACCTCGGTAAAATCACTGCCCCCTGCTACTTCCTGTCCTGCATTGACGACCACATCGCACCGTGGAAAAGCACCTTCGCCGCCACCGATATCATCCCCAACGTCGAATTCGTACTGGGTGGCAGCGGCCACGTGGCCGGCGTCATTAACCCCGCCTCCAAGAACCGCCGCAATCACTGGATTAATGGTGAAACCGGCCAAGGCCACGATCACTGGCTGGAAACCGCCAAAGACGTCCAGGGTACCTGGTGGAACCACTGGGCTCCCTGGCTGAAAAAACGCGCCGGCAAACAGGTTGACGCACCCAAAGCCGTCGGCAATAAAGACTACCCAATTCTGGAACCGGCACCCGGCAGCTTTGTGAAGACGAGAATTAACTAACAGGAACC
>NZ_JBFIIH010000169.1:0-6731 GCF_041601355.1 Neptunomonas sp. | reverse complement strand
GTTCGATATCCAGTTGTTTATAACTTTCTTTTTCAATACTTGTCACGGCAGTGCGAGTCTTGTGGTTTGTATTTAGCCGCGACGTCCGGGTTAAAAGTAATATCTTCGCAGGAAAGATCAGCAGTCGATATGCAAATAGACTCACCCGACATCAACAACCCGCTGCTCACTATTTTTATTTGATATTAACTGTTCTGTAAAGATACTTTGGGCAGGTTTCGATTGAAAGGGCATCTGGCTTGATTATTTGATGAATGTAAAATTGGGGAGGTAGCTTTAGGTTTTGTAGATGGGCCGCTTGAGCTTTGAGGTAATAACAGCTCAAGCGGTAAATCGTGGTACTTATTTTTCAGCTTTAACCGAGCTGCCTGCTCCAAACCATTTTTCGGCAAGGGCTTTGGCGGCTTTAAGACTCATCTGTTTGGAGTGGATATCCCCGACGGGGCGTCCCTCTTTACTAAATATTGTGTAGCTCATTTTTTAGCTCCAAGCTTTTATTTTTTTCCGTTCCAGTTAACTGTAGTCTATTTTTGACTATATTATCGATTTTAGTTCGTTTTTCTATATTGCTCTTTGGGTTTGTAACATTACTGTCACTATGAACGAGTATCGGATGTCTGTCGGTATGCAGCAGTTATGGTATTCGGGGCAAGAATAACGTTTTCTTATTATACTTTGGTATTAAAAATCAAACGTTTGCTTGAATTGCCGTGCTGCGCCGAGCAATCTGGACTATGAGACATGGTGTTAGCAGTTGAAGTTAGAGTAGTAATGATAATGTGCATGCTTATTATCAGCGAGCAGTAAAACACTGCATTATCTTCATTAATCCCTTCTTTATACATGAGTGTATCGTCATTCTTATGATGTTTAAGAACGGCATACAGCATGCACATCAGATAATAAAAATAAATTAAGCTGAGATTCGTAACGAAGACCGTGCCTAATATTTAACGGTATGTTACTCGCCTAAGGCCTCTCAGTTAGTAGGGGGCGGGATGCTATTTATTACGAATCGATTTCCCAAGCAGAGCATAGAAACTGAGATCGGACGCAACTTCGATTTTGATTTAGAAAATAACGCATCAAGCAATTCTGTATTCTTCTGTGAACGGTTGGGTAAAAAAGAATACAAGGAGATTGGCAGTATTGATTTTATGACCCGCCTTAAAAACTCAAAGTACCGGCAGGTCCTGATCTACATTCATGGTTTTTCTAATCTCCCGGAAGATGTGTTTGATGGTGCTGAAGAGTTTAGTTTGTTGTGTGAAAAGAAAAAGAATAAAGAGGTGTTAGTCATTCCGATAATCTGGCCTTGTGATAATGATCTTGGGGTTGTTCAGGATTATTGGGATGATCAGAAAGCTGCAGATCAGAGTGGAATGCCTTTTGCCCGTGTCCTGGAAAAGTTTTTAGCCTGGCGTAGTTCTGAAGAATACAACCCAACCGAAGATCCATGCCTGAAACGTATTAATATTCTGGCCCACTCTATGGGTAATCGGGTGTTGCGTGAAACCTTATCGGTTTGGCGTAAATATGATCTTCCTCAGGGAGTACCGTTAATTTTCAGGAATACATTCTTGGTTGCAGCTGATGTTGTCAATGAAACCCTGCATGAAGGACAGAAAGGGGAAGTTATCTGCCACGCATCTCGTAATGTTGTCGTTTATCATGCTTCTGATGATCTGGCATTGCGCGCCAGTAAAATGTCTAATCTCAAAAACAAGATCGCTTCCCGGCGCTTAGGGCATACGGGGCCGGAGAAAATGGATGAAACGCCGCGTAATGTTTATTCGGTAGACTGTGATGATGTCAATAACCGCTACGATAAGCCAAAAGGGCACTCATACTTTCGATCCGGTACGAAGAAAGGCTCTGCGGGTAAAGTATTCAAGCATATTTTTTCATGTTTGTTGACAGGGAGAGTGTATCCGGATGATGAAGATCGTAGGACTTCAATCCTGAACTCAGGCAAATAAGAAACTTGATCAAGGGGTTTAGTTAATTAATGGAGGTTTCGTGAGGCTAGGTAAACGGGATAATTAGCACATGCACTTTCTAAAAGGAGGACGAAAGTGAATACTCATAGTTTTAAAGCGTTGGACCGGACGGTTCGTGATGCATTCATTAAGATGAATTTTATTGGTGAGTCGCCGCTGTTTTTGCGATCGCTATGTCAGATTGAAAAAGCGGCTAAGCATGATGTTGCTGCGTTGCTGCTGGGTGAAACGGGTACGGGTAAAGAGTTGGCGGCGCGCGCTATTCATTATATGAGCTCGCGTTCCTCTCACCCTTTTATACCGGTTAACTGTGGCGCATTACCTGAAGATATCTTTGAAAACGAACTCTTTGGGCATGCTCAGGGAGCTTATACGGATGCTAAAAAGAGCCAGTCGGGTTTGGTGGCTCAAGCGCAAGGCGGCACACTTTTTCTGGATGAGATTGATGCACTCTCTTTAAAATCCCAGGTGGCGTTACTGCGATTTTTGCAAGACCATCAATTTAAACCATTGGGAGCACAGGGTTATGAGGATGCCAATGTCAGATTAATCGCGGCGACCAATGCGGACTTGGCAGCATTATCTGTTAGCGGCGAGTTTAGAGAAGACCTGTATTACCGTCTCAACATTATGCAGATCACTATGCCCTCACTACGGGAGCGGGTTGATGATTTACCTTTATTGGCAGATCACTTGATTCGACGATTCTGTGTCGAATATGGTGAAGATGAGCGCTTTTTGTCCGTTCAGTGTTATACATGGATGCGTCAATATTCCTGGCCAGGCAATGTGCGTGAGTTGGAAAATTTTTTGTTGAGAGGCTTTCTGGAATCAGAAGGGCCAAGCATTATCGTCCCCCCACCACGCCAATGGGAAGAGGCTAATCAGCAAATTAACATCTCGGGTATGAATTGGGATGCCGATTACAACGAGGCTAAAAGTCTTATTATTGGCGCGTTTGAAAAGAGCTATTTAATGCATGTACTTCTCAAAGCCGATGGAAATGTTACCCGAGCCGCACGGCTTGCCGGAAAAGAGCGGCGCTCATTGGGTAAGTTAATCAAAAAACATGGACTGAGAGAGGCCGAGGAGTAACCAGATTTACTCTTGTGGGTTAAAAATAACCCGCCTATTCGTAAAGTGATCCTCTGTAGTTTAATCCTCTGTATTAATTAACAATTCCCCCCTAATCAAAAACTGTCACGCAGTATCTGCGTCCTGCCAGTGGGTTTTTTTTGCCCCAATTTTTCTACTATTTTAAATTAAGTTGTTATTAATCAGATAATTATTTTTTGGCATGTCTCTTGTATCACTTTTGCTTAAAGCGTTGCTGTTACGAAGATGAGAAGACGGTATGTCGAATATCAACATTGATGACACTGAAATAAAGCGCATAGCCAGTGAGATAAATCGCTATCTGGGTAACCATCCCCACGGAGGAGATACGATTGATGGCATTACTCGATGGTGGATACCCAGGCAGCGTATTGAAGAAACATCTCTGCTGGTACAGCAGGCACTAGATTATCTGGTTTCAGAATCGCGGATCGAACGAAAAACCAGCCCCGATGGTAGGTACCTGTATTTTGGGGCTGCTCCATTACGTGATGATAAATAACGCTAAAGGTCTCGAATGTAGAGAGGAGTAACGACATGCCAGTATCTCCCACTTATCCCGGTGTATATATTGAGGAAATCCCCAGCGGTGTACGTACCATTGCTGGGGTTGCAACATCGATTACTGCTTTTGTTGGCTACACCAAAAAAGGTGCGGTTGATAAGGCGGTTCATATTACGAGTTTTTCAGACTTTGAGCGCAGCCACGGTGGTTTAGATCGAGGCAGCCCGCTTTCCTATGCGATAAAACAGTTTTATGCCAATGGCGGAAGTGAAGCTTATGTCGTACGGGTTGCTAAAGGTTATGCGCCGGCCCGCTGGCAGATAGATGATAGCGCGGGTGCGGTGCTGGATGTTGCTGCCTCCAGCCCCGGTGTCTGGGGTAATGATCTGCGTATCAGTATTGAGCATACCGGCACACGTAACCCTGATGCCGAGTTTAATCTGGTGGTGTCGCAATTGGTCATTCAGGGAGGCGCATCGCAAACCGTACCCCTTGAGACCCATCGAAACCTCAACCTGAATCCTGATTCTCCTGACTATGTGGTTTCTGTGGTTAATGCCGCTTCAGCCACTATTCGGGTCACTCAGGCACCGGGTTTGGTGTTTTCGCGTCAAGGTTTTGTTGTCAGCAAAAGTATTACTTTCCCGTTAAATCTCACGGATACCACATTGGCTGGCAGCATCGATGGTAATGCCTCTTTTTTATTGGCGCTGTCCGCCAGTTTCGCTGATATGAGTGCTCTGGTGACCAACCTGAATGCAGCGATCGCGACGGCGGGATTGGATTCACGCATGGTGGCTGCAGAGTCAGGGCTTGATGGAGACCTGGCAGGAACTGGCAGTGTGAGAATTGCCTCGTTAGCGACGGATGAATCCTCTTCAGTTGTGGCTGCTATCGGTGCACCGGGAGGGCTGACTGCGGGTATTGGTTTAGGTTTAGCTGCGGGTGGGCGCGAGTTTACCGGGGATTCAGAACATCGTCCTGATGTGGTGAGTAACCTACTGCCGCAGACAAACGGTAATGATGGTAGTAAAGGTGCGGCTACTGAGCTGATGGGGAATCAATCGACTAAAACCGGTATGTACGCGTTACTCGATGTGGATCTGTTTAATTTGTTGTGTATTCCTGAAACCCGTGATCTTTCTCAGGCGCAGGCCGATCCTGTTATTCAGGCAGCGATCAAGCTCTGTGAAGATGAGCGCGCCTTTTGCATTGTTGATCCGCCTGGTAGTTTCATTCTTTCTACTATTGCCGGCTGGGCCAATGGCGTTTCTCAGTCGCGAAATGCGGCGGTGTATTTTCCGGGTGTATTAGTGGCTGATCCGCTCGATAGTTTCCGACAAAACGTGATGGCTTCTTCAGGTTCTATTGCCGGTGTTTACGCGCGAACCGATAGCTCACGTGGTATTTGGAAAGCGCCAGCCGGCACGGATGCCACGTTAAATGGTGTCGCGGCTATCAGTGCACCGATGAACGATATTGAAAATGGCGGAATTAATAAGGCTGGTGTAAACGCACTACGTAACTTTCCAACTTATGGAAAAGTTATTTGGGGAGCGCGCACCATGAAAGGCGCAGACGCGCAGGCAGATGAGTACAAGTATGTGCCGGTGCGGCGTTTGCTGTTGTTTCTTCAGGAAAGTTTATATCGCGGTACACAGTGGGTTGTGTTTGAGCCTAATGATGAACCGCTTTGGTCGCAGATCAGGCTGAATCTCGGTGCCTTTATGCACAACCTGTTTCGTCAGGGGGCATTTCAGGGAACAACGCCACGCCAGGCCTATTTCGTTAAATGCGACAGGGAAACCACAACGCAGAATGACATTGATCGAGGCATTGTCAACATCGTGGTGGGGTTTGCGCCATTAAAACCTGCTGAGTTCGTCATTATCAAATTCCAGCAGATTGCTGGCCAACTTGAAGTTTGAAGGAGTAAATCATGGCTCAGTTTAGTGTAAATCCGCAAAGATTTGATCCCTACAAGAACTTCAAGTTTCGCATTAGATGGGATGGCAAGTATGTTGCGGGTATCAGTAAAGTGGGTGCGTTGAAACGCACTAATGAACCGGTAACGCATCGTGAGGGTGGCGACCCCAGTACCGAACGTAAATCACCCGGGCAAACAAAATATGAAGCGATCACGTTGGAACGAGGCGTAACGCACGATACAGAATTTGAGAAGTGGGCGAACAAGATCTGGAATTTTGGCTCTGGCCTGGGTGCTGAAGTCTCTCTGAAGGATTTTCGTAAAGATATCGTTATTGAGATGTACAACGAAGCGGGCCAGTTGGCTATCGCTTATAAGGTGTTTCGCTGCTGGGTGTCTGAGTATCAGGCATTGCCCGAACTGGATGCCAGCGCTAACGCCGTGGCGATTCAGTCGTTGAAGTTAGAAAACGAAGGCTGGGAGCGGGATTATGAGGTGACTGAACCCGCAGAACCTGAATTCACGGAACCCGGTTAACGGGCGGTGGTAACAGTCAATGAAAGTGCTGAACGCAGATGAATTATTAACGGTATGGGAGCAGGGCCTGAATCAGTCTTTATTGCGGCGGGCATTGATCTTGTTGGCCGCTGCTTTCCCCGAAATATCCCCGGATAATCTTGCGCAAATGAGTATCGGCCAACGCGACGGCTTGCTGATGCAACTTCGTCAGTGTTTGTTTGGACAGGAATTACTCAATACGGCTGTTTGTCCTGAATGCAATGAGCGTATTGAGTGGCAGAATAACCTGAGCGATTTTTTGCTGACGTCCGATCAGATTCCCCCCCCACAAGATACATTTGAGCTGGATGCAGGCGGTTATCAGTTGCGGTTTCGCTTGCCTAATAGCCTGGATATTGCTGCCGTTATCAACAGTCATCAGATACAAGGCGGGCAATTACATCAGTCACAATCTGCATCGCAAAAACAACAGCTGCTATCACGCTGTTTGTTGCAGATAGAACAGCAGGGCAGTGGCTGTGACTTTGAAGAATTACCGGATTCGGTGCTTCAAGCCCTTACAAATCAACTGGAAGCATTAGATCCTCAGGCAGATATCCGGCTTAATCTGACCTGCCCGGAATGTGCACATGCCTGGACCGTATTATTTGATATCGCCAGCTTT
>NZ_JBFIIH010000168.1:0-6834 GCF_041601355.1 Neptunomonas sp. | reverse complement strand
TTGCTGACGCCATGCTTCATAAACAACTATTGCGCAAGCATTGGAAAGATTCAGGCTTCGGCTGTCTCCATGCATGGGTAATTTAATGCACTGCTCTGCCGGCAAACCCTCTCTGACGGCTTGCGGCAAACCACGGGTTTCCGGGCCAAACAGCAGAACATCACCTTCTGAAAATTGCACATCACTATGGAAGCGGGTGCCTTTAGTCGTCAGCGCCCACACTTTAGGAGAACCGAGTTCATTCAAGCAGTCTTGTAAAGACTCGTGTACTCGTAACGCAGAAAACTCATGATAATCAAGCCCGGCGCGACGTAGCCTGGTATCGTCCAGCTCGAAACCTAATGGCTTAATCAAATGCAGATAAAAACCAGTATTCGCGCACAAACGGATGATATTCCCCGTATTTGGCGGTATTTCCGGTTCAAATAAAACAACATGCAACATAGCACTTCCCGTTAAAATACTTCAGCCACTATTATAGCCCTAGCGCACTTAAATCACTCATCATCCGCACCATCAAAACTTAAATGCAGATCTTTGATTTTACGCGTTAATGTATTGCGCCCCCAACCCAGCAATTCCGCTGCATCGCGGCGCCGGCCTGCCGTATGCTTCAGGGCTGCTTCAATCATAATTTTTTCAAATGCCGGGACAGCCGTATCGATAATCCCCCGACGGCCAGCACTTAACTGCTGATCCGCCCAATTGCGCAGCGAATGCTCCCAATTCGAGGTTGTCACCTCGATAGCTCCCTGTTTCGCCATCAACTCTGGCGGCATATCAGAGACTAACACCTCTCGCCCGGAAGCCATTACAGTCAACCAACGACAGGTATTCTCTAATTGGCGCACATTACCGGGCCAGGCCAGATCACACATAAAGGCTTCTGTTTCGGGCTTAAGTACTTTTGGCTCAACATTCAACTCTTCGGCAGAACGTATCAAAAAATGACGCGCTAAGCGCGGGATATCCTCCCGACGCTCAAACAACTGAGGTATATGAATACGAATGACATTCAGTCGGTGAAACAAATCTTCCCTGAAGCCGCCTGACTTAACCAACCCCTCAAGATCCTGATGAGTCGCGGCGATAATCCGCACATCAACCTTAACGGGTATATGCCCTCCTACCCGATAAAACTCCCCATCGGCTAAAACGCGCAACAAACGGGTTTGTGTCTCTGCGGGCATATCTCCGATTTCATCCAGAAACAGCGTACCTCCGTCCGCCTGTTCAAACCGACCATGTCGTACCGAAGCCGCCCCTGTAAACGCTCCTTTTTCGTGGCCGAACAGCTCTGATTCAATCAAATCTTTCGGTATTGCCGCCATATTCAATGGAATAAACGAAGCAGCAGCACGCGGACTATGCTTATGCAATGCGTGTGCGACCAGTTCTTTACCCGTCCCCGATTTACCATTGATCAATACGGTGATATTCGATTGCGATAAGCGCCCTATCGCTCTGAATACTTCCTGCATTGCCGGTGCTTCACCAATAATTTCAGCTGTATCAACAGCAATAGGTTCCGCACTATCCTGTCGCTGTTCATAGGCATGCTCAACTGCCCGGGTAACCAAAGCAACAGCATCATCGACATCAAACGGTTTAGGCAGGTATTCAAAAGCACCGCCCTGATAGGAAGCGACAGCACTATCCAAATCAGAATGCGCCGTCATGATAATAATCGGGATATCCGGATGAGTAATATGGATTCGCTCCAGCAACTGCAAACCATCGATTCCCGGCATACGAATATCACTGATTACCGCATCAGGCGATGTTTTCTCAAGCTGCTTTAAAACATCATCCCCTTTTTCAAAAACCCGGGTCTCTATGCCGACCTGGCTTAAGGCTCGTTCAAGCACCCAACGGATAGACCGGTCATCGTCTACTATCCACACATTACCGGACATTTTCATTACTTGACTCCAAAGGGATATTGATAGAAAAACGTGTACACCCAGGCTCACTGTTGCATTCAATCAGCCCATGATGTTGATTAATAATAGATTGAGCGATTGATAACCCCAAACCAGATCCGTCTGCCCGCCCACTAATCATCGGATAAAAAACTGTACTTAAAATATCAGACGGTATACCTGGCCCGTTATCGATAATATCCAGCCGGCACACCAAGCGGTATCGTTCGGAACCAACCGTTATCTGACGCTTAGCTCTGGTACGCAGAATGATCTTTGGAGATTGAACTTCATTCTCCTGCAGCGCTTGCATCGCATTTCGGACAACATTCAATATTGCCTGAATTATCCGCTCTGAGTCACCTGTAAACTCAGGAATGCTCGGATCATAATCTTTTTTCAACTCAACCTGACCAGAACACTCTGCATTCACCAGAGCACACACCCGCTCCAAAACCCCATGAATATTGACCTGTTCCCGCTTTGGTAATTTATGCGATCCTAATAACCTATCTACCAGATTGCGTAAGCGGTCAACCTCTTCAATAATGACATGCGTATATTCATGCAGCGCCTCATCATCCAGCTCACGCTCCAGAAGCTGTGCAGCACCGCGAATGCCTCCCAAAGGGTTTTTAATCTCATGCGCCATACCTCTGACAAGATTACGGGTTGCCGCGTGATGCGATAGCAACTCCTCCTCACGCTCAATACGCAATAAGCGGTCTCTTGCCTGAATTTCAATCAGCAACATTGGCGTATCATTTAATGGCAAAGGGTTAACACTATAATCAACCGTCAACTCATTCCCGTTCATCGTCAGCAACTTAGCCTCCCTCCGGGTGTAGGGGTGGCCAGAAGTAATAGAGGCTTTTAATACAGCTAACTCATCCGGATCGTTTGTCAGCCATTTCTCAACGCCACACTGGCTGAGTCTTTTCGCTGTTGCTTCAAGCAACATTTCTGCTGCTGGATTCATATAATCAATACGCAGTTTCTCATCCAGCAGAATCACGCTAATTGATAAGTTTTCCAGAGTCTGTTTGTGTGTTTGTTTTCTGAACATCCGCGCAACCACTTAATACTTTAATAAAAGAATGCAAAATAAGCGCCAACTCATAAATACCGATTTCTTCCCCTGATGGACGCTATCTTAAGATATTCTCCCGCTTTCTTCGCCCTAAACACTATTAACGCACCAACGACACGCACCATTTTAGCGCACAAAACCAAACAAGTGCATTATCAAGCCCTCGCCATAAAAAGCAGACACAAAAAAGCCTCCCGAAGGAGGCTTTTCAGACAAGCTCAATTAGCAAGAGTAGTACAGGTCATACTCAACCGGATGAGTCGTCTGGTTTACTCTGTCAACTTCAGCCTGTTTCACTTCAATGTATGCATCAAGCATATCATCAGTAAATACATTACCGCGCGTCAGGAACTCACGGTCAGCATTCAGCTCGGCCAGCGCTTCACCCAAAGAACCACAAACCTGCGGAATCTCTGCAGCTTCTTCCGGAGGAAGGTCATACAGATCTTTATCTGCAGCATCACCAGGATGGATTTTGTTCTGAATACCATCCAGACCAGCCATCATCAGCGCTGCAAAACACAGGTACGGGTTTGCAATTGGATCAGGGAAACGCGTTTCAATACGACGTGCTTTAGCAGTCGTTACGTATGGAATACGAATAGAAGCCGAACGGTTACGGGCAGAATAAGCCAACATTACAGGCGCTTCAAAATGAGGCACCAGGCGCTTATACGAGTTCGTACCCGGGTTAGTCAACGCATTCAATGCTTTAGCATGCTTGATGATACCACCGATGTAGAACAAAGCTGTTTCACTCATACCCGCATAAGCATCACCAGCAAAGATATTCACACCATCTTTAGACAATGACTGATGAACATGCATACCAGAACCGTTATCACCAACGATTGGTTTTGGCATGAAAGTCGCTGTTTTACCGTATGCGTGAGCAACATTATGCACACAGTATTTAAGAATCTGAACTTCATCCGCTTTGTTTACCAGCGTATTAGCACCAACACCGATCTCACACTGACCAGCCGTTGCTACTTCATGGTGATGAACTTCAACATCCAGACCCATTGCCGTCATTGCGTTACACATATTAGCGCGCAAGTCGTGCAGAGAATCGACAGGAGGTACTGGGAAGTATCCGCCTTTTACGCGTGGACGATGGCCCGAGTTGCCGCCTTCATATTTATTATTGGTAGACCATGCAGCTTCTTCAGAAGTGATCGTGTAACCACAACCGCTCATTTCGTTATGGAAATGCACTTCATCAAATACAAAAAATTCTGGCTCAGGACCAAACATTGCAGTATCAGCAATACCGGTTGATTTCAGATATTCTTCAGCACGACGAGCAACAGAACGTGGATCGCGCTCGTAACCCTGACCCGTTACAGGCTCAACGATGTCACAACGCACAATAACAGTAGACTCTTCAGAAAACGGATCCAATACAGACGCACTATCATCTGGCTGAAGAATCATGTCGGATTCATTTATTCCTTTCCAACCTTCGATAGAAGAACCATCAAACATCTTGCCTTCTTCAAAGAAGTCATCACCCATCTGATGAACAGGGATGGTGACGTGCTGCTCTTTACCTTTTGTGTCAGTGAATCGCATATCAACCCACTTAACATCATTTTCTTCGATTAACTTCAGAGTCTTCTCTGACATTTGGCTCTCCCCACATCATAATTTGCCAGACGCGTTTACTATCCGGTCCTGAAAATATCGGCCTAAGCCGGCTTAACACTTATAACAGCAACTAGCGTGCCAGCACATAAATGCTTGATTTTAGGGCGCTAGCCACTTTAACAATCAATAAAGCGCACCAAAATGAATCATGCAAACAGAAGCCGCACCAAAACAATGCACCAAACTATTTGCATACCCGCTTTATTCGATTACAAGTAGCATACCCCAACATAAAGCAAAGTTCTTCTAGAAAAAAGGCACATAAGAACACTATTAATCAGGATCAACTCTCTCAAATTGAGTGTATAATGTTTCCCTAATTTTATGAAAATCTCTACAGGTACTTCCACGTGATCGAGAAGCTGAGAAATATCGCTATCATTGCCCACGTTGACCATGGCAAAACTACATTGGTTGACAAACTGCTGCTGCAATCAGGCACACTAGCCCGCCGTGATGAAAGCACAGAGCGCATTATGGACTCCAATGACCAGGAGAAAGAGCGCGGCATAACCATTCTGGCGAAAAACACAGCCATAGAGTGGAACGGCTACCATATAAACATTGTTGACACCCCGGGGCACGCCGATTTCGGTGGTGAAGTTGAACGTGTACTTTCAATGGTAGACTGTGTTTGTCTACTCGTTGATGCTGTAGATGGCCCGATGCCACAAACACGTTTCGTAACGCAAAAAGCATTTAGCCAGGGCCTGCGCCCAATCGTCGTCATCAATAAAGTTGACCGCCCGGGTGCTAACCCGGATCGCGCTGTCGATTTGGTGTTTGACCTATTTGATTCTTTAGGCGCTACTGACGAACAGCTAGACTTCCCGATTATTTTTGCTTCAGCTATCAACGGCATAGCAGGTCTGGAACATGACAATCTGGCTGAAGATATGACGCCTCTATTTGAAGCCATTGTTAAACATGTACCACCACCAGAAGTTGATTTGGACGGTGCATTCCAGATGCAAATTTCCGCTCTGGATTATAATAGCTATGTAGGTGTAATTGGCATCGGCCGCATCAAACGCGGTACTGTCAAACTTAACCAGCAAGTCAAAATCATAGGCGCTGACGGAAAAATCCGCAGCGGACGCGTTCAAAAGATCATGGGGTACCTTGGACTTGAACGTGTTGACGTTGATAAAGCCAGAGCAGGCGACATTATTTGCGTTACCGGCATAGAGGTGCTGAACATTTCAGATACCCTATGTGATCCTGAAAAAGTAGAAGCTCTACCACCGCTGTCCGTAGATGAACCTACCGTTTCGATGACCTTCCAGGTAAACGACTCTCCATTTGCGGGTAAAGATGGTAAGTTCGTTACTAGCCGTAACATTAAAGAACGTCTGGATCGCGAACTGATTCATAACGTTGCTCTACGTGTTGCCGAAGGCGATTCACCGGAAAAATTCCGCGTCTCTGGTCGCGGAGAGCTGCATTTATCAGTATTGATTGAAACCATGCGTCGCGAAGGCTTTGAGCTGGGTGTATCCCGTCCGGAAGTTGTTAAGAAAGAAGTTGATGGTGTAATCCATGAGCCTTTTGAAATAGTCATGATTGACGTCGAAGAAGATCATCAGGGTAGCATTATCGAAGAAGTCGGCAAGCGTGGTGGCGATATGACTAATATGGAAGTGGATGGCACAGGGCGTATTCGCCTGTCTTTCCTCATTCCATCACGCGGCCTGATTGGTTTCCGCAGCCAATTTCTCACAATGACATCCGGCACGGGTATCATGACCTCTATCTTTGATCACTACGGCCCGGTAAAAACAGGCGAAGTGGCTTCCCGCAGCAATGGTGTATTAGTTACCATGGTGACCGGTAAAGCGCTGGGTTACTCACTCTGGAACTTACAAGCACGCGGACGTCTTTGTATTGCACCAAACGTTGAAGTGTACGAAGGTATGATTCTTGGCATTCATTCACGTACAAACGACTTAGCCGTTAACCCTATCAAAGGTAAGCAGCTGACCAACGTACGTGCATCGGGTACCGATGAGAATATTCAGCTGACGCCACCTATCCGCTTCACTCTTGAGCAAGCGCTGGACTTTATTGAAGATGACGAATTGGTTGAAGTAACACCTAACCATATTCGCTTACGCAAAAAATTCCTTACAGAAAATGAGCGTAAACGCCATTCTCGTAGCGGCAAATAAACCG
>NZ_JBFIIH010000167.1:0-6872 GCF_041601355.1 Neptunomonas sp. | reverse complement strand
GCACGCAGTGCCGACGAGGCATTAGACATTATTAAAACCTGGTTACCGGACCTGGTTTCGCTGGATCTTAAAATGGATGGCGCGTCCGGTCTCACCGTTATTCAGCCGTTAACCGCAGCGAATCCTGCGATACGTATTGTTATATTAACCGGTTACGCCAGCATTACCACCGCAGTAGAGGCGATCAAATTAGGCGCAACACAGTACCTGCCAAAGCCCGCCAATGCAGATGATATCCTGACAGCTCTGCAGCAATACGATGCCGATGAAGAGATCGACATTTCAAGCCAACCGATGTCTGTCAATCGTCTGGAGTGGGAGCATATTCAGAAAGTATTGAATGAACATGATGGCAATGTATCAGCCACCGCTCGTGCATTAGATATGCACCGCAGAACCCTGCAACGTAAGTTGGCAAAGCACCCCGTCAGACAGTAATCACTTACTGCTCATCGATATACAGCCGCGCGTTAAAGGTTCTGATCCAGTCAGGATAAAACACCATGATACCGGTCATCAAAATACCGTTCATCAGCCCTTCAGGAAACATGATCAGTGGAAGGTAATTCACATATTCCTGAGTAATTTTACTCCAGGGATAAACACCATCCAGCCACAGCACTACAGACATCATCAGCCCAGAAACCGCGATCACTACAGATGAGCCTAGAAAGCCGCAAAGGAACAGGTAGATAAAAAAGTTTTTCGGTAGCTTCTTATCCACCAGTTGATGAATAGCATGAGACAAAAAGGCAGGAATAATCACCAGGCACAAGCCATTCACCGCAAAACCCTGCCAGCTCTCTTTTCCCAGTAATGTCATACCCAGCAGCACCAGTGATGCTGATAGAATCGCCAAATCCCATCCCAGAATTAACGTCAGTGCGGTAACACCAAGAAAATGAATACTTAAACCCGGTGAGATCCCTGCCCGCATGCTCCACATAAGCAAGAGTAAAACTGTCGCACCAAAAAAAAGATGCTGCAGCCCACGGTTAGCCGAAATGACCCGCCAAGGGCTTCTCCAGACAGCCAGAAGCAATCCACTCACATATAAGATATTGGCCATCCAAAGCCACGAACCTGAAAGAAGACTCTCTGTAATATTCATATCAACAATCATTTTCTTTGATAACATTATTACCTGATCATTCTACTCCTATCTTCCTAAGATAGAACACTTCACCTTTTACCCTGCTGGCGTAGAATGCTTCTACTCTTATCCTCCTACTACTTCCGTTGTTTGCTTATGTAATGCAACGGCACTGCTGTCGTATCGATGACTTTACGCATAATAAAGGCAGACTTCACTCCGGCTACCCCTTTGATACGCGTGATCTTTCCTAACAAAATGTCGTGGTAGCTATCCATATCGGGCACTGCGACTTTAAGTTGATAATCAGCATCGTGTCCGGTAATCAGGTAACACTCCATCACCTCAGGTATTGTGCTAATCCCTTTCTCAAACTCTTCAAAACGCTCAGGGATATGCTTATCCATACTAATATGCAACAACGCGATTAGGTTTAAGCCAACGCTGCGCTCATTGATGCGAACAACCTGGCTGGCAATGACGCCACTCTCTTCCAGCTGTTTAACACGGCGTGAACAAGGCGCAGCCGTTAAACCAATGCGTTCGGCCAATTCCTGATTAGAAAGTGAGGCATCACGCTGAAGCTCGCGCAATATTGTGATATCAAAACGATCCAGTTCAACACCAATCATTACAGAACACCCCTAATACGCAATTATATACAATAAAATACAATTAATTATTACATTATTTTGCGTAAACAAATAACAATTAGCAAGATTAGCAAGGTAATTGCGCTCATATCTACGTACACTTTTCATTATCGGAATCACAGACCGGCATCCACCCGATGGCCGAAGAGAATAAAGCCAAAAGCGAACCTTCTCACTGCACCCGATGCTGATCAGGCAACCTTTTGCACCACAAGTGCAGCGAAAATCAGCAAGCCCTGGCGCAGAAACAACGCGAATCAGGGCTTTGTAATAAATACTTTTCCTCCACTGATACTTATAGATTCAACAGACAGATACAGGAAGCCGGTTATGTTTGATCATCGCAAATATCGTTCTTTTACCCCTATTCGTCTTGCTGACCGCACATGGCCAGACAAGCAGATCACTCATGCACCCGACTGGTGTAGTGTTGATCTTCGCGATGGTAATCAGGCACTAATCAACCCGATGAGTATCGAACAAAAAACCCGTATGTTTACCCTGCTGGTCAAATTAGGGTTTAAAGAGATCGAAGTAGGCTTCCCTTCTGCCTCACAGCCTGACTTTGATTTTGTACGTAAACTGATCGAAGAAAACCTGATACCGGACGATGTCTGTATTCAGGTGTTAACTCAGGCCAGGGAGGACCTGATCAAGCGCTCGTACGACGCCTTAAAAGATGTCAAACAAGCCATCGTACATGTTTACAACTCCACCTCAACTGTACAGCGCGAACAAGTTTTCGGGCTTGATCGGGACGGTATCAAAGCCATTGCCGTGCAAGGCGCGCGTTGGGTGAAAGACTATGCCGCACAATACCCACAAACACGATGGAGCTTTCAATACTCACCCGAAAGCTTTACCGGCACCGAAATGGATTACGCTGTAGGGGTCTGCGATGCAGTGATTAACGAGTGGGTTGATGAAAATGCGCGCGACCTCATTATCAATTTGCCAGCCACCGTCGAAATGTCGACACCGAATGTATTTGCGGATCAGATCGAGTGGTTCTGCCGCCACCTGAAACAACGCGAACGCGTACGCGTTAGCTTACACACACATAATGACCGGGGCTGCGGTGTCGCCGCAGCTGAGTTAGGCATCATGGCCGGTGCTGACCGCATCGAAGGCACATTAATCGGCAATGGCGAACGTACGGGCAATATGGATATCGTGACCATGGGAATGAACCTGTATTCTCAGGGAATCGATCCTGAATTAGATTTTTCCAATATTAAAGAGATCATCGATGTTGTCGAATACTGTACCGAGCTAGCGGTTGCGGCACGTCATCCATGGGCTGGCGAGCTGGTTTACACCGCATTTTCGGGTAGTCATCAGGACGCTATTCGCAAATCGATAAATTACCACGAAGTGCATAACTCACCTTTCTGGGAAGTCGCCTACTTGCCCATTGATCCCAGAGATATCGGGCGGGAATATGAGGCGGTCATCCGCATCAACAGCCAAAGCGGCAAAGGCGGTGTAGCCTTGGTGCTGGAGCGTGACTACGGTATTACTTTACCTAAATGGATGCATGGAGAATTAAGCAAAGTAGTCCAACATGCCACAGAAATCAGCGGAGAAGAGATCTCGCCGGCACATATTAATGCGCTGTTTAAAAAGCACTTTACGACGGTCCCAGCGCCTTGGTTACTACAAGATTACGACTTGCATACGGATGATGGAAGAGTCAGCGCTAAGTTCGTAATAGGCCTGAGCGACACGTTAAGAGGAACAGGCAGCGGTGCCGTCGATGCATTATGTGACGCCCTGGCGCAACGCTACAACACCGAGATAGAGATCATTCAATTTGACGAGCACTCTCTCACGCAAGGAACCACAGCACAGGCACAAGCCAGTATTGCCTTAACGATTAATGGTACCCGTTTTTCTGCTGTTGCCGTGGCGACAGATACCTCCGCGGCCGCATTACAGGCAGTCTTAACGGCCTTCGCACAAAGCAATTCAAATGCACTCAAAGGTGCTGCATAAGCAATTCATCCCCTCGGTGACGATTCGTCGTCACCACTGCTTTGCTCAACAATCTACAATATCCTCAGCCTTTTAATGGTTATTTTCATTTTTTGAGTTATAACTAAATACACTCCTTAAATTAAATCCGACTCATTAAGCCTATTTTTTTGATGGTGTGATATTCAATCGTATGCAGTTTTATACAGCTTTTTAAAAAGCGGCTTAGCTAATGACAGGTACATTTTCATGCAGATATTGGTTGTTGACGACAACAGACTTATACGCGAAATGGTTAGCGCCATCATTGCTGACGAAGGCTACACACCTTTCACAGCAACAGGCGCAAAGGAAGCCCACACTGTTCTCGATACAACAGACATTGACCTGATTCTAATGGATGTTGAGATGTCGGATATAAATGGATTTGAGCTAACCCGCCAGATACGCCAGCGCTTGAAAGAACATTGGATACCCATCATTTTCCTCACCGGAAAAACCAACGAAGAGCACTTAGTCGAAGGGATAGACGCCGGCGGTGATGACTACCTGAGCAAACCGGTTAACAGTACTGTCCTGAGTGCAAAAATACGCGCCATGGCACGTATCGCACAAATGAAGGCCGCATTAGATGAAGCCAACCAACAACTGTTAAGGCTCACGCACGTTGACCCGTTAACAGACGCTATCAACCGACGCGGCATGGACGAAGCATTAGATCGCGCCTGGAGAATTACTCAACGTGAAAAAACAGAACTATCACTGGTTCTGATCGATATCGACCACTTCAAAGCCTATAACGACCATTATGGGCACCCGCAAGGCGATGTATGCCTGAAGACCTTCAGCAAAACCATTCAGGGGCAGCTGTTCCGCGCAGGAGATTTGTTAGCCCGCTATGGTGGAGAAGAGTTTTTACTTATTTTGCCGAATACGCCGGTAGAAGGCGCAAAAATGTTATGCGAACGCATTATTGAAGCACTCGCAGACGTAAATCTGCAACATGCCTTTTCCGCAACCCGCCCGCACGTTACAGCAAGCTTCGGAATCTCTTCCACCCTCGGCAATGCAAAAAACACAGCCCAATTGATAGAGCAGGCGGATAAAGCCTTATACGTATCCAAAGAATCAGGAAGAAATCGATTCACCCACTATTTAGAAGCATCCTAGCTTTTTTGAAACAGCATACCTATCTAAAAACAGCGTACCTATCTAGAAACAGCATACCTATCTAAAAACAGCGTAGCCAGGTAGTAACATCCTGGCTACGCAGAAATACGGTAGCTATAGAGCAATGCATCTTCCACTCCGGCAACGCTGGCGTAATAACCTTTGCGCCGTCCATCCTGTATAAAACCAAATGACTCATATAGCCGGATAGCGGCCGAATTACGCTCACGCACTTCCAGCAATAAACGCAGTATGCCTGCCACCTTCAATTGCCGACAGAGCTGCGCTAATAATTTTTTAGCCATACCACGCCCCTGATATTCAGGAAGCAACGCTATCTGATAAAGTTCAGCTTCATCTAATACCGACCCGACCAGAGCATACCCAACGAGATCGCCCTGAACCTTAATACCCAGATTTATAGCATTCACATTCAGAAGTTGTTGCTGTATCTGTTTTTCAGACCAATGGTCATCGGTAAAACACTGACCTTCAATCTGCATTATCAGAGGAGCGTCAGCGCTAAATAACGAAACGATCTCAAGCATTAACAGGCAGGACTTTTTGCAGGTCGCCCCAGACCTCTTTTTTGCACTCAGGGATCTGCAACATCTGTGTCAGACTAAGCGATGTCATCGCTTTCATCTGGGATGAATAGTTGAAAACAACTGCCCGCAGCTCATCAATGCCCTCTTCACGCTGCATCCCCATTTGAGCGGCAGACTCACCTAAAAACAGCAGTAAACGAGGTGTCGCCTGCTGCAACAACTTTTGGATTTTATGCTTCACAGCTAGCGAGGCTTCGGCTTTACCCTGATCCAGTGAGTCACCTGCCAGCATAGGCCAGGCCAGCACATAAGGCGCCGCCAAAAGCTCAGCGTCCAGCCCCATCGCTTTCACCATGTTCGCACAAAGAGCCTGATATTTACCTTGCGTTATCCCACCGCGACTCAGCAGAGGCAGGCTATCAACCACCAGCAGGTCTTTATACAACCAGAATCCCAGACGAAAACGGGGGGCTTTCTCTTTGCCGGAACGCGGTTTAATCTCCACGTTTGGCATTGCCAGATCAGCTTCGCTCGTCTCCTGACCAGTCCTTGCCTGAACAGCTGTAGCCGTAACACCAACTGCCGTTGCACTGCTACGCTTTAAGGAAGCGTGCGGTGTCAGCGTTTCCCTGCGTTGCTTAGATGATCTGTCTGATGGCGCGAGCAAATCAAGCGATGCTGCCGTAACAGGAGCCACCGCCTGTTGATGATGTACTTTTTCGCTGATGTCAGATGCATCTTCAACCAGATCATCTGATTCAAAAACATCTGCTTCATGCCCATAGAGAAATTCATAGACGCTTTCATGAGAAAGACGTGCACCCGGCAAAGCAGAGCGAGGCAACCAACTGGTCACCCCCATCGCCTCTAAATACTGGTGTCGACGCTGCTCGGCACGCAAATGCTCAACTGTTTGCTCAACTGCCACTGCCATTAAACCTGTGGATGTGCTTTTTGCACATTGGCATCCAACAAGTTGAGCGCATGCACATAAGCTTTCGCCGAAGCGATGATGATATCGATATCCGCCCCCATGCCATTAACAATGCGACCTGCTTTCTCCAAACGTACCGTTACTTCACCTTGTGAATCTGTACCGCTGGTGATGGCATTAACCGAATACAACTCAAGGCTGGATTCAGAGTGCACTATAGCTTCAATCGCTTTGAGTGCTGCATCAACCGGACCACCACCTTCCGATTCAGCCTTATGCTCAACACCGTCAACCATCAGAGTGACCTGAGCGACAGGCACTTCACCGGTCTGAGAGGTCACATTCAGAGAAGACAGTTTATATTTCTCATACGCATCCGCCGCACGCACATCAGATACCAGCGCAACCAGATCTTCATCAAAGATCTCATGCTTCTTATCTGCAAGCTCTTTGAAGCGCGCAAAAGCATGGTTGAGTTCTGTATCTGAGCTGAAACTAGT
>NZ_JBFIIH010000166.1:0-7057 GCF_041601355.1 Neptunomonas sp. | reverse complement strand
ATCGTATTAGCGTTACCGGGTAATAGAGTTCGACAAAGCCTGCGAATGTTTCTTGTCGCTCTGGCGATTGTTGATGGCCTGAATACAGTAATAGTCAATTTATAAGACATTTATACCTCCACCAAATGCTTTATAAATACCCACCAGGCGGGTAAAGGTTTGCTGTTCCAGCTGAGCTTGTTGATCACGGCTGCGCAATAGTTCGCGCTCGGCATCTAATAGATCGAGGAACTCACCGCTGCCGGCGTTGTAACGTTGGCGCGCAATACGAACGGCTTTCTGACTGGCTTCACGCTGCTGTACCGTCATTAATTCTTGTTGGCGGCTTAGGTTATAGTTTTTAAGTGATAGCGACATCTCATTGAGTGCGGTAAATACACTCTGCTCAAAATCAGCTAAGGCCATACGTGAACTGGCTTTAGCTGAATTAATGCGTGCTCTTACCGACCCTAAATCAGCCGCGTTCCAACTCAGCGTTGGCGCAACCGACCAGCCCTGCGAGCCGCTGTTTAACGAAAACCCCGGGGCAGATAAGAAACCCAGAAAACCGCCAATGGATAAGCTGGGATACAGGTCTGCTGTAGCAACGCCTATCTGAGCAGTACTGGCAGCAAGCGCACGCTCACTACCAGCCACGTCTGCACGATAGCGAAGGTAGTTTTCGCCTTCAACAATTGCGACTGGTTTTTGTAATTGAGGTAGCTGTTTTAGTTGAAATGAGTTTTCACTATCCTCTAAAGTAAGCTGGCCAGGACGTTGCGCAAGTAAAGAGGAGAGAGTCGCATCAGCGGTTTGTAGCTGGCTCTGGTAGGCAGGCATATTTGCTTTTAGTTCGTAAAGCTGGGCATCCATGCGCGCCAATTCAAGTTCTGATGCCATACCGGCATCTAACCGTGCAAGAACGATAGCTCTGCTCTGTTCGAGGTTACCCAGATTCTGTTGGGCGACCTGTAAGCGCAATTGCGCTCCTCGATAGTCACCGTAACTGATGGCTACCTGACTGATGATCTGCAGTTGGGCATCGTGCCATAAAATATCTGCTTGCTGTACATTCGCCTGCGCCGCTTCACTGGCACGTTGGATTTTGCCAAACAGGTCGATATCCCAGGATAGGCTGATCCCCGTGCTATAACCGCGAGTAACTGTGTCATCATCACTCGGGTCTGGCGTGCTGTTCTCATAGGCTTGATAGCCGGAATCCATAGTGCCCGTTGGCAAGCCATTATTATCCGCATCACGGAAGTCCATATAAGCGCGCCCGACATTGGCACGCGCTTGAGTGATTGTGCGGTTTTCTACTAACGCTTTATCGATCAGTTGATTGAGTACATCATCATCAAAGGCTTGCCACCAGTTAAGCGCCAGGTTCGAGTGCTGGTAAGGGCTGCTAAAAGGCACATCCTTTACTTTTTCAGGAACCTGGTAATCCGGGCCCACGGCACACGCAGTCAGTGTGCCGATCATCAATACAAGGGCCGCAAGTTTGATAGGTGCTTTCATGATTTATACTCCTGCCTTTTGCCCGGACTCAACAGCAGAGGTCGCGTTTGCGTTTGTGTCACGCTTTGCCAGCGCGTAATAAAATAAAGGCGTTAAAATGAGCCCGAACACAGTCACGCCTATCATGCCTGAGAACACGGCTACACCCATCGCCTGGCGCATTTCAGAACCTGCACCGCTGGAGAAAACCATAGGAACCACACCCATGATGAAGGCAATAGAGGTCATCAGAATAGGGCGCAACCGCAATCGTCCTGCTTCTAAAATCGCCTCGAGTCGATTCATGCCGTGACCTTGCAGATCTCGTGCGAATTCGACGATCAATATGGCGTTCTTCGTTGCTAATCCCACTAACACCACTAAGCCAATTTGCGTGAAGATATTATTATCCCCGCCGTAAATGAGTACCCCCGTAAGTGCTGATAACAGTGTCATTGGAATAATCAGGATGATGGCCAATGGTAAACTCAGGCTTTCGTACTGAGCGGCCAACACCATGAACACTAATAAAATGATCAACGGATAGATAAACATGCCGGCATTACCTGCCAGAATCTGCTGATAGGTTAGCTCCGTCCACTCATAAGTCATGCCGTTAGGCAAAGTATCCGCGAGGATCTTCTCAATAGCGGCTTGCGCTTCACCGCTGCTAAAGCCGGCAGCCGGGCCACCATTTAGCTCGGCAGTGGTAAAACCGTTGTAGTGCATAACACGGTCCGGGCCTGCGGTATTAGTCACGTTAATAAAGGAGCCCAGCGGGATCATCTCGCCGTTTTCGTTGCGGACTTTTAATTGGCTGATTTGCTTAGGTGTTTGTCTGAATTGCTCATCTGCTTGTACGTTTACCTGGTAAGTACGGCCAAACTGGTTGAAGTCATTAACATAGGCAGAACCGATATATGCTTGCAGTGTATCGAACAACTCATTTAACGAGACGGATTGTTGCTTAGCCTTGGTCCGGTCTATATCCAAATCCAACTGCGGAACATTAACCTGATAGCTGGAAAAAACACCGGCCAACTCTGGTGTAGCCCATGCTTTTTGCATAACTTGCAGAGTGACTTTATAGAGTTCGTCATATCCGTAATTGGCCCGGTCTTGTATCTGTAGACGAAATCCACCAATAGTGCCTAACCCCATGACTGGCGGTGGCGGGAAAATGGCAATGAATGCATCCTCGATCCCTGCAAACTTTTGGTTGAGGGCGGCGGCTATCGCTTCGGCTGAAAGTGAAGGGTCGGTACGCTGATCAAAATCAGTCAATGGAGTGAATACAACACCACTGTTAGGGCTGTTGGTGAAGCCATTAATGCTAAGACCCGGAAACCCGACAGAATGAGAAACGCCAGGTTGCTCAAGGGCAATACGAGACATCTCTTTAATAACAGCCTCGGTCCGCTCAAGCGATGCCGCATCGGGTAATTGAGCAAATGCAATCAGGTATTGCTTATCCTGACCTGGCACATAGCCTGTTGGCGTCGTATTAAATTGGTAACCGGTCAGGCCAATTAAGCCAATGTAGAGTATGCCAATCAGTGCACCAAAACGGATTACTTTTTTAACCAGCCAGCCATACCCGTAAGATAGCTTTGCAAAAAGAATATTAAACGGCTTAAACAACCAGCCACCTAACACGGTGTCCATAGCGCGTGTTAACCAATCCTTTTTTTCGTGCCGGCCTTTCAGTAACAGAGCAGACAGGGCTGGACTCAGGGTTAGCGAATTGATCGCAGATATAAAGGTAGAAATGGTAATAGTGAGGGCAAACTGCTTATAGAACTGCCCCGTCAAACCCGACATAAAAGCGGTAGGAATAAAGACCGCGGCTAACACCAGGGTGGTTGCCACGATGGGGCCTGTTACTTCCTTCATCGCTTTTTGTGTTGCCGCGATAGGCGATAAGCCTTCTTCGATATTACGCTCAACGTTTTCGACGACAACGATGGCATCATCTACGACGATACCGATCGCTAATACTAATCCGAATAGCGAGAGGGCGTTTAATGAAAAGCCCAGCAAATGCATGAAAGCAAAGGTACCCACTAAGGATACAGGCACCGCTACCAATGGAATGATAGACGCGCGCCATGTCTGTAAGAAGAGTACAACAACAATAACGACTAACAAGATTGCTTCGAGTAAAGTTTTCACCACCGCTTCAATGGAACCCCGTACAAATACGGTTGGATCGTAAACGATGTCGTAGCTGAGGCCTTGCGGGAAGGTTTGTGACAGCTCCGCCATTTTCGCGCGTACATCATCAGAGATCTGAATGGCATTCGAGCCTGAAGCCTGGAAGACAGGAATCGCAACCGCTTCTTTATTATCTAATAAAGAGCGAAGGGCGTAAGTAGAGGATCCGAGTTCGATACGTGAAATATCTTTTAAACGTGTGATCTCCCCCTGCGTACCTACATTAACGATAATGTCTTCAAACTCTTCTACTTTTGAAAGACGGCCTTTTACATTAATCAGTAATTGAAAGTCAGCTTCACCAGTAGGCTGGGCACCCAAACTACCGGCAGCCGCCTGCTGATTTTGCTCGCTAATAGCCGCGATAACGTCTGTGGGAGATAATCCCAGAGCAGCGACTTTATTAGGATCCAGCCAAACACGCATGCTGTATTCGCCCGCACCAAATAAACGAACGGCACCGACACCCTCGATACGGGCTAGCTCATCTTTAACGTTGAGCGCTGCGTAGTTTGAAAGGTAGAGCATGTCGTACCTGTCATCAGGTGAGGTTAAATGCACCACCATGGTGAGGCTGGGTGATGATTTTTCTGTTACTACACCCAGACGCTGCACTTCTTGTGGTAAGCGAGGTTTAGCGCGCTCAACACGGCTTTGTACCTGGGTTTGAGCCAAGTCGATATCGGTGCCAATCGCAAAAGTGATGGTCAGTGTCATACGCCCATCAGAGGTAGCCTGAGACGACATATACAGCATATCTTCAACGCCGTTGATCTCTTGTTCCAGCGGTGAAGCAACCGTTTCAGCGATAACTTTGGGGTTAGCGCCAGGATAGTTAGCTGTGACGACAACCGTTGGCGGTACAACGTCGGGATATTCGGTAATGGGTAACTGCCATACCGCAATGGCGCCACCAATAAAAAACAACAGTGAGATCACGGCCGCAAATATCGGTCGCTTGATAAAAAACTGGGATAACATAGTGGCTCCTTACTGAACCTTGACCGTTGGCTTAACCGCGGTTATCTGTTGGTTCTGCAGTACTGCTAAGTGCCGCAGCACTGGCGCTGTCTAAGGTCTGCTGCTCAGCGTGTATTACCGCGAGTTCTTCGTCGCTCGCCATGGCAACGGACTTAGGTGTGATCTGCATGGAGGGGCGAACGCGCTGTAAACCATTAACAACAATGACATCCTCAGGCGATAACCCTTGGGTCACAATACGTAATCCGTGGATGGTTTCACCCAAGGTGACAGGGCGGTATTCCAGCGTGTTTTCGGCATTCACCACCAAAACAAACTTGTTATTGAGGTCGGTACCGATGGCTTTGTTGTCGACAAGAATACCTTCGTAGGTATCACTGCCGATAAGTTTGAGCCGTGTAAATAGACCAGGAATTAAGTTGTTTTCTTGATTTGCGAAGCGGGCACGAACCCGAATCGTGCCGGTTTGTTGGTTCATGCGGTTATCAATAAAATCGATATGACCGATGTGAGAGTAACCAGTATCGTTGGCAAGCCCCATATAAACAGGATTACCGGTATTGGTATCACGTGTATCAGCGCGTTTTCCTGCATTCGCTAACATGCCGTATTTCAGATAAGTTTGCTCATCCAGATCAAAATAGGCATACATGGTATCGGTAGATACCAGGCTGGTTAGCTCACTTTGGCCGGCATTAACAAAATTCCCCTCAGTCACCAGTGCATAAGATACGCGGCCATCAATCGGAGCCGTAACCTTGGTATACGCCACGTCTAACTGAGCGCGTGTTAATGCCGCTTGTACTGAGGCGACTTGTGCAGCCGTTTGTTGTTGCTGAGCGAGCCGGTTGTCGACAGCCTCGTTAGAGATAGCGCGTTGTTTAGCCAGCTTTTTTGCCCGGTCGTAATCGTGACTAGCCAGTTTTGCCGCTGCTTTCGCGTTATTCAAATCCGCTTTTAAACGATTTACTTCGGTATCGAACGGCTGTGAATCAATAAGGAAGAGTACATCGTCTTTTTTAACCAGTGCACCTTCCTGAAACATAACTTTTTCAATATAGCCAGAAACACGCGGTACAAGGCTCACTGTTTGCGGGGCTTGTAAACGCCCGGTGAACTCATCCCATTCGGTAATACGTTCATGAATCACTTGCGCAACTGAGACTGTGGGTGGAGGAGAAGATGCACCAGGTGCGGCTGCTTCTTTACCACCACACGCTGTTAGCAACAGGGTAACAATACTGCCAAGCGTGAGGTTTCTGATCATTTTTTTGCTGCTCATAGCGTTAGTCTCTAGAGTCATGTGTTTTTGAATAAAAGCGCTTTAAAGCGAGTGTCTGAGTACAGCGGTTGCAGAAAAGTTATATTTTCTTGACGCTTGCACTAGTTTTGTACCGCCCAGTAAGAATATAATTTACCTGTTATATGTACAATCTATTTTGTACCGATTGGTATATTATTTCTCGAACGCTGTATCCTGCGATTGCAACAATGCTTTTAATTAAGAAAGTAAGACCATGTAATGAAGCCTGCTGTACGTATATCCCTGTAGTTTTGTTAGCTATACGTTACACTCAAATGCCAAAGGTGAGAGATTCTTACCTCACCTTGGTTGGCTGATAATCAGCAGATAATTCATGGTGCTTTTGAAGGGCAGTATTGAATAGATGAGTTGTGTCGATTAGTTAGACAAACTTAAATTTGCGATAAGAAGTGTCATTAGGAGAATAGCTATGTCGGAATCACGTTGTACAGCTTCGGTCGGCAGACCACGTGCTTTTGATCCGGAAGTTGCATTAGAAAAAGCCTTGGACGTATTTTGGCGTAAGGGTTATGACGGCACTTCGTTAGCAGACCTGACGGAAGCAATGGGCATTAACAAGCCAAGCTTATATTCTACTTTTGGTAATAAAGACCAGCTATTTTTAAAAGCAATCGAGGTATATGAAAATCGTCCCTGTGCTTTTTTAGGACCTGCACTCGCTGAGCCAACCGCTCACCAAGTGGTTAAGACAATGCTCTACGGTGCCGCCAAAAATTTTGCAGACAAGAGCCACCCGCAAGGCTGTGTAATCATACAAGGCGCTTTATCTTGTAGTGAAACAGCCAGTTCCGTGAAAGAGGCGCTGATGGCCCGCCGCCAGGATGGCGAAGAACGTCTGCGTGATCGCCTGGCACGTGCCCAAGCCGAAGGGGATATCCCGGCAACGACAAATGTAGTGACTTTGGCACGTTACCTGGGAACGGTTATGCAAGGTATGGCGATCCAGGCGAATAATGGTGCAACCCCGGAAGAATTAACAGAGGTGGCTGACTTAGCGCTTTCTGCTATGCCAGCAATCGCTCCATAGCGCTTGCATATATTCAGGGCAGTAAAATCCTT
>NZ_JBFIIH010000165.1:0-7078 GCF_041601355.1 Neptunomonas sp. | reverse complement strand
ACCAACTGCACGGTATAAGTATTAGGCGTAATGTCGATAATCTGCCCACGGAAAATATCAGCGGTACGCTTAACTTCCGCCCGAAATGCTCCCGCTGCCTTGAACTTGATCATCATCAATTCACGCTCAATGTGTTCGCCTTCGGTCAGATCAACAACTTTAACCACATCGATCAGTTTATTGAGCTGTTTAGTAATCTGCTCAACAACTCTATCATCACCTACCGTGGTTACGGTCAAACGTGACAGTGTCTCATCATCGGTTGGCGCAACGGTCAGCGATTCAATGTTGAAGTTACGCTGAGAGAACAAACCCACTACGCGAGACAGTGCACCCGGTTCGTTTTCAAGAAGAACAGAAATGATATGACGCATATTTAAGTCCTCTCCGTTTTACTCAGCCACATGTCACGCATAGAACCGCGCGGTACCTGCATAGGGTAGACATGCTCATGTGGATCAACCGTAATATCCATAAACACCAGACGATCTTTCATAGCAAAGGCTTTTACCATTGCGGCTTCCAAGTCAGAATATTTATCGACCTTAATACCGACATGACCATACGACTCCACCAGCTTGACGAAATCAGGCAGCGACTTCATATAAGACTGAGAATGACGGGATTCGTAGTTCATATCCTGCCACTGACGCACCATGCCTAACGAACCATTGTTCAGACAAATGATTTTGACTGGAATGTCATATTGATTACAGGTCGATAACTCCTGAATATTCATCTGGATACTACCTTCACCCGTCACACAGGCAACATCAGCATCCGGGAAGTTCATTTTCACACCCATTGCTGCCGGCAGGCCGAACCCCATCGTGCCCAAGCCACCCGAGTTAATCCAGCGATTCGGTTTATTAAACTTATAGTACTGCGCCGCAAACATCTGGTGCTGCCCTACATCCGAGCAGACATAAGCATCGCCGCCGGTTACTTTGCTGAGCATTTCGATAACCTGTTGAGGCTTCATCAACTCAGAATCGTCGGTAAGGAAACGCCCACCATGACGTGTACGCCATTCATTAATTTGCGCCCACCAGGTTTTATTGGCTTCCTGATCCGGCGTCTTTTTACTGGCTTTCAGCAGCTGCAGCATCTCTTCAAGAACCGCTTTTGCAGGACCAACAATGGGCACATCTGCGCGAATAGTTTTCGAGATTGAAGCCGGATCCACATCTATATGAACAATTTTGGCGGTAGGACAGAATTTATCAACACCATTGGTTACACGGTCATCAAAACGTGCACCAATCGCCAGAATCAAGTCGCTGTGATGCATCACCATATTGGCTTCATAACTGCCATGCATACCGAGCATACCAACGAAAAGCGGATCCGTTCCCGGATACCCCCCCAACCCCATCAGGGTATTGGTAACAGGATAATTCAGCGCTCGAGCCAATTCGGTTAATTCCTCGCTGGCATCGCCCATAATGACACCACCACCCGTATAGATAATCGGGCGCTTAGCACTCATCAACAGATCAAACGCTTTCTTGATTTGTCCGCTATGGCCTTTGGTCACCGGGTTATATGAACGCAGCTTGACTTGCTTGGGGAATACATACGGAAAACGATCCGTTGGGTTGGTCATATCCTTAGGAATATCGACCACAACCGGCCCGGGACGACCCGTTTCTGCAATATGAAATGCTTTACGAATAATCTCAGGGATTTCTTCTACACTTCGTACGCTGAAGTTATGCTTCACAATCGGACGGGAAATACCGATCATGTCCGTTTCCTGAAACGCATCTTCACCGATCAGATGACTCATTACCTGACCGGTAATGACCACCATAGGAATTGAATCCATATACGCCGTTGCGATACCCGTTACTGCATTGGTTGCGCCAGGCCCAGATGTCACTAACGCAACACCCGCCTTACCGGTCGCGCGCGCATAGGCATCAGCCATATGTGTTGCTGCTTGCTCGTGGCGCACCAGAATATGCTCTACTTCATCCTGCTGGAAAATTGCATCATAGACATGAAGCAACGCTCCGCCCGGATATCCATAGATAAATTTCACACCCTCATCACGAAGAGCGCGAACAAGCATTTCTGCGCCTGATAGTAATTCCACTTTCTTACCCTCTAGTCGACACCGATCTCGTCGGTGAGTAAACAGTTCAGAGATTCTGCAATAATGAACATGTTCAGGCCGCTGTGCGATGATGACGCAAGAACAGCGGAAAACCAAAAGCACACCATGTGTATTGGCCCATGTCCGGATGAATGCAGGCTAAGGATCTCTTAACCGGCAGACCTTCTGAAACTTAAGCTGGGTAGTGCTTACTCAATGTTGTTCCAAACAATCCTGAGAACTGTTTAGCCAACATTAGTTTCGCCATTTGTTTCGGGGTCCCCTACTGCAAACGAGCGAAGAAAAATAGCCCAGCATTCTCTCATTTTGCGTACTATTGATCAACCTCAGGAACACGCTTTGCATACAGCAGATGCACATAGACAAAAGTCAGGTTATATTGTCTGAAAAAATTACTGGAGATTGGCCCATGAGTGTTGCACAAATTAAAAACAAAGAGCGAGTCATTAAAGAACTCACCCTATTCATTCGCAAGGTATTTTCTGAACCTGAAATATGCACGATAGCCAAAGACATTGCCCGCAAGCATCTTAAAAGCCCAAACGCTAATGTACTCATCGCGGACGAACTATCATCACTGACTAACGTGAAAATTCCGGCAGAGCACAGCGAGGCCGATGAACTGTTTCTGGATCTGCTAAAAGAGATCGTGAGGGATGAAACCGCCCTTTATTAATAAGCCCTGTTTTATTAAAAGGGCCACGATTAATAGGGCCGCGTTTTTTCAAAGCTACTCCGGCACGAGCCATCTTTCTTGTGGCTCGTCTACTTCTGGCTGCGCCAGCATATGATAGAGCCAGGGCATTACCGTGGCAATTTTCTGATCCAGTTGCCACGGCGGGTTAATCAACAACATGCCACTGCCGGACATGCGTTGCGAGCCTGAATCCTGTACATAAAATTCGGACTGAAATACTCTGCGAACTCCCGAAGCCACAATATTATTAATCATGTCCTGGTGCTGACCCGCTTTTAAAATAGGGTACCAGATTGCAATACTGCCATTTGACCAGCGAGCCAACAATTGCTGAGCAAATTTTGCGACCTGCTTATACTCAGTTTTCACCTCATAAGAGGGATCAATAAACACCAGTCCCCGATTAGGTTTAGGCGGCATCATAGATAGTACCCCTTCGTAACCATCGCGATGATGTACAGCCACCTGAGCCAGGCCTCTGAAATGTTGTTTTACCTGCTGGTATTCCGCCGGATGTAACTCCATCACAGCAAGGCGATCAGAAGCACGTGCCAGCATCGATGCAATTGATGGCGAGCCTGGATAAAACCTCAACTCTTTATCCTGATTCACCGCTTGTACTTGCGCTATATAAGGGCGGATTGCATCGGGCATATCCTGCTTATTCCAGAGTTTACCTATCCCTGCCAGGTACTCACCGGTTTTTTGTGCTTTGTCGTCGGCCAAGTCATACAGGGCACACCCCCCATGGGTCTCAAGATAACTCCAGGGCTTATCTTTCAGATTAAGGGCCTCGAGTATTAACGCCAATATCATGTGCTTATGCACATCCGCAAAATTACCGGCATGGAAGCCATGTTGATAGCTAAGCACCTTAGCACCCCTACTTAATTAGATTTGCGCCTATTATCGCTGCCATCTCATCTATGCAAAAGGTACAATGCTCAACTTTGTCATTTTTCGTAACTATCTATGCAAAACGCTACCCAATACAAGCTGTTTTCCAAGCGAAAGCTACTTCCCTGGACCGTCGGCATTCTGATCTTTATTGCCATGTTGGTAACGGTCGAATATATCGTAGGGTGGACGGCTGTGTTCGCCCAGTGGAAAACCATGCCACTGAGCACCCTGATACCTGCACTCATACTGTTCGCCGCCAGCTACTTGTTGCGCGCCTGGCGCATATACGATCTATGCCAACCCGATTTAAAGGGGCGGTTCATCAGCGTACTTAAATTAAGCGTCCTTCATCTTTATGCCAATAACATGCTGCCGATGCGTTTAGGAGAGGGATTATTCCCAATTTTGATGAAACGCTACTTTGCGGTTGGTTTTGCTGAAGGTTTTGCACGCCTCATTTGGCTAAGAGTTCTGGATCTGATCATCGCCGGCGCTCTGGTAGCGGTGACCTTCAGCTACTTTTTTCCTCTTTTTTCATTATTAGCTGTCGTACTTGGCACACTCTTCATGCTTTTACTCTACGCCCTGTACCGAACCAAAGGGCGACAATGGCTGATTCAGCACTCTTTTTACCCTAAAATTGAACCGATGATAAGCCAGCTTAAAAATACAGCCCCTCAAAATCGCCGGCAACTTTTCCGGGTTATCATCTGGACGTTTCTCTCCTGGGGTTGCAAACTTGCCTCTTTAATAATGATCACCCGCGCATTGCAATCACTCAGCGTTTTTGAAGCGCTGGCTGGAGTGCTGGGCGCGGAACTAAGCAGCATATTACCCATCCATGGTGTTGCTGGTAGCGGTAGCTTCGAAGCCGCCTTTATGGCCGGTCTCGCCCCCATAGGACTTCTCAGTACTGAAGTATTGGGGCTAGCGGTCAATTTACACCTGTTTATACTAGGGGCAACATCACTCTTTGCCCTGTTATGTTTCTGGATTCCCGTTGCCAAGCCAACGAGAGAGGATATCTCAATATGATCGACATAATTGACACGCCAACTGACACGACATCAACCGACACCGTTGCTGACAACCCTTGTAACCAGAGCCTTTCAGTGGTTGTACCTTTCTATAATGAAGAGGAAAACATTAAACCCTTCATGGAAGAGGTACACGCCGCACTAAAAGACTATCCGGGCCAATGGGAATTGATCGCTGTTAATGATGGCAGTAACGATGGAACTACCCAGGCGCTGGATAAAGCCGTATCTGAGTATGGCGACCATGTACACGCGATCCATTTTGCGCGTAATTTTGGCCAGACGGCAGCGATGCAGGCAGGTATTGATGCTGCACGCGGCGATCTGATTGCCACACTGGATGGAGACTTGCAAAACGATCCTGCCGATATTCCGAAGCTGATTGTTGCGCTAGAAGAACGCGATCTGGATATGATCAGCGGCTGGCGTAAAGATCGCCAGGACGGTGCCATCAACCGTAAATTACCGTCACGCATCGCCAACTGGCTAATCCGCAAAAACACCGGCGTTTATGTTAACGATTACGGCTGCAGCCTGAAAGTTTACCGCTCCTGGGTTATCAAGCAAGTGCACTTAATTGGTGAGATGCATCGCTTCATTCCGGCATGGGTGGCCTGCGTCACCTCTCCGGATCGTATCAGTGACATGCCGGTTAACCATCGTGCCCGTCAGTTCGGCGAATCAAAATACGGCATCTCGCGTACCATCCGCGTTATTCTGGACCTGTTAGCCGTATTTTTCTTCATGCGCTTTTCGCGACGTCCCGGGCATTTCTTTGGCTCAATCGGGCTGTTTTTAGGTGCCATTGGCGGTCTTATTCTGACCTACCTGTTTGGGGTAAAAATCTTTATGGGAGAAGATATCGGCAATCGTCCATTACTCTTCACCGGCATCCTCTTTGTCATGACCAGTGCACAATTGATAACTACCGGCGTTCTGGCTGAGATACTCACCCGCAGTACGGCTCACGCAAAAATGCCTGTCCGCCCATCGGCCAGCGCTCCTGCTGTGAGGGGTTGGTGTGAATAACTCGCTGCCACAGGAAGGGCTAATCAAGCTCCTGCTCTCAACTCCCGTACTCATATTACTGGCACTGGTCAGCACGTTTGGTTATGCCGCCTGGTTACCACTGTTTGATCTGGATGAAGGTGCCTTCACCACCGCCACACGCGAAATGATTGAAACCGGCAACTGGATCTCAACCTACATGAATGGGGTGCCCAGACACGATAAACCCATTTTAATTTACTGGCTCCAGGCGCTCAGCGTATCTAATTTTGGCCTCAACACTTTCAGTTTGCGACTGCCGTCCTGCTTAGCGGCACTGGCCTGGATCTGGATCAGTTATCGTTTTGTCAAAGAACAAAGAGACGATACCGAAGCACGCTTGATGGTATGGTTATTAGCATCCCTGCCCTTAGCCAGTATTATCTTTAAAGCCGCCATTGCCGATGCGCTGCTGAACTTCCTGTTATGTGCAACTTTCTTCGATATCTATCGGTATTTCCAGCGCGCCGATAACGCCACTCTGCTGCGTATCGGTATCTGGCTGGGATTAGGCTTTCTCACCAAAGGCCCGATTGCCTGCGCACTGCCTCTGATTGCCAGTTTGGTTTTATTCGCCTTTGAAGGTCGCTTTAAAGACTGGCTTAAAGCCGTTTTTCACCCGATCATTATTATCACTTTTATAGTGATTGTTTTGCCCTGGCATATCGCCGTCTATCTGGATCAGGGCTGGGAGTTCTTTAAAGGCTTCTACCTGAAACATAATATTGATCGCTTCAGCACAACGATGGAAAGCCACGGTGGTAAGCCCTATTACTACATAATGCTGCTGCCACTATTACTCGTGCCTTTTACAGGATTGATTGCCCCTGTCATCAAGTCACTGTTTAAACAGCGACCACGAGGACTAGAGCTATACCTGATCACGTGGTTTCTTTTAGTGCTGGTTATTTTCTCATTTTCTAAAACACAACTGCCGCATTACATTCTGTATGGGGTTACACCGATACTCTTTTTGATGGCACGACACCTTCTCAATGCCGGGTTCTGGTCATTATTAGCACCTGCACTGACTATTCTGCTTGTCAGCCTACTTCCTTTACTTTCCGGCTACGCGGCTGAGCAATCGAACAAACCTTTTGATAAAGCAGTACTTGAACTCGCCACAACAGAGTACAACACTGCTTTTCAGGCAGTCACTGTATCAGGTCTGTTATTGATCGTTGGATTATATTTTTTCAAAAACACAAGCTATCCGGCCCGCCTTCTTGCAGGCGCTGCCGGAAGCATGCTGATGTTTAATTTTTTATTACTACCGTT
>NZ_JBFIIH010000164.1:0-7267 GCF_041601355.1 Neptunomonas sp. | reverse complement strand
GAATATTTATGGATTGGTTGCTCTGATAGCCGAGTGCCAGCAAACGAAATTATGGGTATGTTGCCGGGCGATGTTTTTGTCCATCGTAATGTTTCAAATCTGGTGATTCATACGGATATGAACTGTTTGTCGGTCATACAGTATGCGGTAACCGTGCTGAAAGTTAAGCATATTATGGTGGTCGGACATTATGGTTGCGGTGGTGTACGTGCGGCTATCGAGTCAAAGCCGCATGGATTGATTGATAACTGGCTGCGGAATATTCGCTCTATCGATATGTCACATCGTGAGTTACTGTCGGCATGGAAAGGTTCGGATCAATATCTTGATCGTCTTTGTGAGTTGAATGTGATTGAGCAGGCCTATAATGTTTGTAACACCACTATTACGCAAGATGCTTGGGAAAAGGGTCAGGAATTGACGATTCATGCATGGGTATATGGTTTAGATAATGGGTTAATTCAGGATTTAAATTTTTGTATTTCGGCTCAGGATTCCATTGAAGCAGGCTATGTCGAGGCGATTGAGTCGATAAATCAACTCAGTCAGAAGCGTTAACTTGTTTGGGTTCATGCGTTAGCGTTTATTCGTGTAGGGTTAGTCAATAAAAAAATGCCACTCAGCCGAGTGGCATTTTGCTTTTCAGCGTGTACTGAGACTACTGAGTTTTAGCCAGCGCCTGTTCAAGATCGGCAAGCAGATCGTCAATATGTTCGATGCCAATAGATAAGCGAATCATTTCCGGTGCAACGCCTGCAGATTTCAGCTCTGCATCATTTAATTGGCGGTGAGTGGTTTCCGCTGGAATAGAAGCCAGAGACTTACAATCACCAATGTTCACCAGTCGCACAAAAACAGCCAGCGCATCATAGAACTTAGGTGTAGCTTCGCGCCCACCGGTGACACCAAAGCTTAAAATACCGGACGCCTGGCCGTTCATGTATTTTTTCGCCAGTGCATGATCCTTATGGCTTTCCAGGCCTGCATAATTTACCCAGGCTACCTGGTTATGATTTTCCAGGTACTCAGCAACTTTTTGGGTATTGGTGTTAACGCGTTCCATACGCAAAGCGAGTGTTTCAATGCCCTGTAAAATAAGGAAGGCATTCATTGGCGACAGTGCTGCCCCCATATTACGTAATGGAACCACACGACAGCGACCGATAAAGGCGGCTGGGCCGAATGCTTCGGTGTACACAACGCCATGATAAGACGCGTCGGGTTCATTCAATAACGGGAAGCGTGCTTTGTTGTCAGCCCACGGGAAGTTGCCTGAATCAACAATAACCCCCGCCAGTGAGTTGCCGTGTCCGCCCATATATTTAGTCGCGGCATGTACAACAATATCGGCGCCTTGTTCAATCGGGCGCCACATCAGCGGGCTGGCTACGGTGTTATCGACGATCAATGGCACACCGTGACGATGAGCGATTTCTGCGAGTTTTTCGATGTCAGCAATACCACCAGAAGGGTTGCCGATTGATTCACAAAACAGGCCCTTCGTTTGATCATCTATCTGTGCTTCGATGGCTGCAAAATCATCTTTATTTGCAAAGCGTACCTGAATACCCTGGCGTGGCAGAGTGTGCGCAAACAGGTTGTAGGTGCCGCCATACAATTCGCTGGTAGAAACGATGTTGTCGCCGACTTCTGCTAATGTCTGGATAGTATAAGTAATGGCCGACATGCCGGATGCGACTGCAAGCGCCGCTATCCCGCCTTCAAGCTCGGCTACACGTTTTTCCAGCACGTCGGTGGTTGGGTTCATGATACGCGTATAGATATTGCCGGGCACTTTCAGATCAAAAAGATCGGCACCGTGCTGTGCATCATCAAATGCATAGGAGGCTGTTTGATAAATAGGCACAGCAACCGCTTTGGTCGTTGGATCTGGCGAATAGCCTCCGTGTACGGCAATGGTTTCCAGTTTCATGTAGCGCTCCTAGGGTATTTTCTTATTAAGGGCTGTTTCAATTCTGAGTTCGGTTTTTGTATCGAACAGTAGAAGGATTGTAAAGGTTATCCCTGGTAAATCAAAAGCGAAACCGACTAATGCTTTATGAGGAGTAGGCAGGTTGGGTAGAATGCAGCTCATATAAGGAAAAGGAGAAGATCATGGCGAAAGCCAAAACCGCCTACGTATGCAATGAATGTGGCGCTGACTTTACTAAATGGCAAGGTCAATGCTCTTCATGCCGGGCATGGAACACGCTAAGTGAAGTGCGACTGGGGGCAGTACAAAATACTGCCGCCAAACCCCGTTATGATGGTTATGCAGGTCAGGCCAGCCAACGAGTGATGCGTCTGGCCGATGTGGATCTGGCGGATATGCCGCGATTCAGTACCGGAACTGAAGAGTTGGATCGTGTTTTGGGGGGCGGTTTAGTACCGGGTTCGTCGATATTGATGGGTGGGCATCCCGGCGCAGGGAAAAGTACGCTGTTGCTGCAGATTATGTGCTATCTGGCGGAAAATATACCGGCGTTATATGTCACGGGTGAGGAGTCGCTGCAGCAAGTGGCGATGCGTGCCCACCGCTTAGGACTGAAGGCTGAGCATCTGAAAATGCTCTCTGAAACCAGTGTTGAAGCGGTTTGCCAGGTGGCTTCAGAGCTAAAGCCAAGAGTGATCGTAATTGACTCTATTCAAGTGATGCATATGGCGGAGGTGCAGTCGGCGCCAGGTTCTGTATCGCAGGTGCGCGAATCAGCAGCGGACTTAACGCGTTTTGCCAAGCAAACCGGTTGTGTACTTTTTTTGGTCGGGCATGTGACAAAAGATGGCTCACTGGCAGGGCCAAAAGTGCTGGAACATATGATTGATTGCTCATTACAGTTGGAAGGTTCCTCCGATAGCCGCTTCAGAACATTGCGTTCGCATAAAAACCGCTTTGGTGCGGTGAATGAGCTCGGTGTTTTTGCGATGCTGGAAACAGGCCTGCGCGAAGTAAAAAATCCCAGCTCTATTTTCCTCAATCGTGGTGAGACAGCCAGCCCGGGTAGTGTTGTCATGGTCGTGTGGGAAGGTACGCGTCCATTGTTGGTAGAGATACAGGCATTGGTGGATCAGTCGCATATGAATAACCCTCGCCGGGTCGCGGTTGGATTAGACAGTAATCGTCTGGCGATGTTGCTGGCAGTGTTGCATCGCCATGGCGGGCTGCATACGGGTGATCAGGATGTGTTTGTTAACGTTGTTGGTGGTGTCAAAGTACTCGAAACCAGTGCAGATCTGGCGCTTTTACTGGCAGTGGTGTCCAGCTACAGAGACAGGGCGTTACCTCAGGATTTGATGGTCTTTGGTGAAGTGGGTTTGTCGGGTGAAATTCGCCCGGTACCCAACGGTCAGGAGCGAATTCGTGAGGCGGCGAAGCATGGATTTAAACGCGCTATTGTACCCAAAGGGAATGTGCCCAAAGACGTGGTGAAAGGAATGGAGGTTGTGGGTGTCAGTCGTTTGGCTGAAGCGCTGGATGCACTCTGATGCTCAGGCGTTATCTTTCTGGGCGCTTTATAATCAGGTGCACTGGCATCAGGTGCTTTGGTATCCGGTGAAATATGTCAGGTGTTGTATAAGTGAACTAATTCACGTTCCAGTAGCACCGAATCACCTAAATTCAGTTCTACCAATCTGCGCAAATGAGTGATGTCGTCGAGCTCCATACACATCGCCTGAAAGCCAAACCGATTGTTGAGCTGGTGGTTAATGCGTGCAGGCATCGTAATAACAATGTCGCTACCTTCTAACATGATTTTCAGCACTACCTGATCGCTTAGGCTCAGCACAATATCATGATGACTTTCTATCAATGCGCCTTTTAGGCAGATATCGATGAGTGTGACCTGCCATTCATTTTCAGCTGAGCTGAGTGTGCATTGTGCATCAAAATTAATACGTGTAAATCGACGGCGATTTTTCTGAGGTAGAGTAGGGTTATCCACTGGTCTCTCCGGATACTCGCATAATTGGGTATTATTTCTTCTTTAAGTATAGTGTGAAAAACATGATAAGCGTAAACCATCAACTACACTGTTAGGTATAAAAGATATAGGGTGTTTAAATTGGATGACTAGTTTTGCAGGGTTACTAAATAATGCCGTTCTATTACTGGCGCTGGGTGTTATTTATGATTCGTTAGGCCTTCACTCGCTTGCTAATAGAGCGCTGCGGAAAATTCTGACAGGCGTTTTAGTGGGTGTGATAGGCATCTCTGTGATGTTGACCCCCTGGGAGATGAAGCCCGGTGTGTTTTTTGACACACGTTCGGTGCTGATAAGTTTATGCGGTTTATACTTTGGCTTAGTGCCAACTTTGATTGCGGTGTCAATGGCAGTGGCTATGCGCTTTTTTCAGGGTGGGGCGGGCTTTTATGTTGGCTCACTCGTCATTATTAGCAGTGGTCTGATTGGCTTAGGGTGGCATTATTGGTGTCGGCGAAATAAAAAGGGAATGAGCTGGCTAATGCTCTACCTGTTTGGCTTGACTGTCCATATTAATCTATTGATATGTATGTTGTTTTTGCCTGCCGGCATTCGATTTACCGTTATCGAGGCAATTGCTCTTCCCTTACTTATTATCTATCCGGTTGGGACTATGTTGCTGGGTATGCTGCTGAAGCGGCAAAAAGACAGGCGACAATTCGAAGAGGAATTACGCGAACATAAGATACTGCTTGATCGCGAGCGAGGGCTGCTAAAAAGGCTGATGGATAGCATTCCTGATTATATTTTTTATAAAACCGTCGATGGTACATATTCAGGCTGTAATAAGGCCACGGCTGAACTGTTTAATGCCGATGAAACCGATATTGTGGGTAAGACAGATTTCGAGTTTTTTGACCATGATCAGGCGGTTCTTTTCCGACAAAATGATCAGGATATGCTGCAAGCAGGGGTGAGCAGCAGGCATGAGGAAGTTGTTAAGCATCCTGATGGCAGGCTTATTCAGCTTGATACCTTAAAAATCCCTTTTTACGGTGAAACCGGAAAATTATATGGCTTGATAGGTATTGGTCGGGATGTAACCGAGAGAAACAAAGCCAGTGAAAGCATACGTAAGAATGAAACTACCTACAGAAGCGTATTGAGTACGGCATTAGATGGCTTCTTGATCGTGTCGGTTGACGGCGTTATTCAGGATGCTAATGAAGCTTACGCACAGATGTCAGGTTACACGCTGGGTGAGTTGTTGGGCATGAGAGTCGATCAACTGGACGCAGTCGAAAGCAAGTCTATGACCGAGCAACATATTCAGGAAATTATAGAGGAGAAAAAACAACGCTTTTTTACTCAGCATAGACGTAAAAACAGCTCGGTTTATGATGTTGAAATTAATGTCACTTTCTGGCCGGAAGATGGCGGTAAGTTTTTCGTATTTATAAAGGACACTACAGAACGGACATTGGCTGAACATCGATTGCTGCAAAGTGAAACCCGATTCAGGAAGGTCTTTGAAAATATACCGACCATTGCGGTGCAGGGATATGATAAAAACCGCAATGTTATTTTCTGGAATGCGGCCAGTGAAAAAGTATACGGCTATGCGTCAGAGGAAGCGTTAGGTAAAAAACTCGAAGACTTAATAATTCCTGAAATTATCCAGGATCGGGTTGCTGAAGAAGTTAACCGCTGGTTGGCCGGCGGTGAAGTAACGCCAGCATCGGAGCTCATATTACAGAAAGCGGATGGGTCGCCGGTATCCGTTTTTTCAAGTCATGTCATGATAACCGGGGTAAATAATGAACCTGAAATGTATTGTGTCGATTTGGATTTGACGGCTTTGAAGCGAGCCGAAGATAGGATTGTTATGCTCTCTCAGGCACTCGAACAAAGTCCTGTATCTGTGATGCTGATGAATACAAAGGGGGATGTCGAATACGTCAATAGCACGTTTGAAAGAGTCTCCGGTTATGCAGGTCAGGACGTTACTGGCCAAAAAGTGGGCCTGTTTAAACCCGGGCAGCTGGAGGAAAGTAAGCGTCAGCAGCTATGGTCGGCAGTACTATCAGGAAGGTCGTGGGAGGGCGAGTTCCAAAATGTTAAGAAAAGTGGTGAACTTTTTTGGGAGCATGCCCATATAGCACCCGTTACCGATGAGTCAGGCGTCATTCGGCACCTGCTGGCGGTTAATCAGGATATCACTCAGCAAAAGGAACAGGAGCAGCGGATAAGTTATCAGGCGCACTATGATAGTTTAACGGGCTTGCCTAATCGTTTCCTTTCTTTAGATCGGTTGGCGCAGATGCTGAAAGAGTCGAAGCGCGCTGAAAAACAGGCTGCCGTATTTTTTCTGGATCTGGATGATTTCAAGAAAGTTAATGATACGCTAGGTCACCAGATAGGCGATGAATTGCTGGTTGAGGCTGCCAATAGATTGAAAGCGGCTGTACGTGATGATGATGTTATTGGTCGCTTAGGGGGGGATGAGTTCATCGTCTTGTTAAACCAGGTGGGAAATAGCCGGACAATTGGCAAGGTGGCGGAAAAATTACTTGATCAATTCAGAGTGCCGTTTAACCTGAAAGGAAGGGAGCTGATGTCGACAGTCAGTATCGGAATAGCCGTTTATCCTAGCGACGGCAAGAGCCCTGTTGAATTATTAAGACAAGCTGACGCAGCGATGTACCATTCTAAAGAGCAGGGGCGTAATACCTATAATTTTTACACCGAGAGAATGAATAAAGATGTAGCTCGTCGCTTGTTAATCGAAGAGCATTTGCGGAGTGCGCTCAACAAAAATGAGTTCTATGTTATTTTTCAACCGGTGGTTGATTTGCGTAGACGGGTTGTTGTTGGCGCAGAAGCATTGCTCCGTTGGAATAATTCTGAAATGGGGAACGTGCAGCCTGATGAGTTTATTCCGATTGCTGAGCAAACGGGGCTGATTGTTAACATCGGTCAGTATGTGCTGGAACAGGCTTTTATGGTGCTTTCAGCGTGGCGCGAAAAGTACGCAATAGATTTTCAGGTGGCTGTAAACATCTCTCCCCGGCAGTTTAGAGATCCTGGTTTAGTTGAATACATTCAAAGGCGCTTAGAAAAGTACGCGTTACCCGCCTCGGCAATAGAGCTGGAGATTACCGAAGGGGTGCTGATGACAGGTCATGGGATGATAGATGTGGCTTTGACAGATCTGAATAAAATGGGTATGGGTATTTCGATGGATGATTTTGGTACCGGTTACTCGTCACTCAGCTATCTGCGTAGCTATCCCTTTGATACTTTAAAAGTCGATAAGAGCTTTATCAATGACATTACTGTTGATCACG
>NZ_JBFIIH010000163.1:0-7312 GCF_041601355.1 Neptunomonas sp. | reverse complement strand
TTCAAGTTTAGCAATTTCGGCACTGGCATCAATGGCCATCGCTCGTGCCTGAGCGGCGACCCGTTTATCCTGAACCGAAGGCTCAGGAACAGAAAGCGCGGCACGAATGATCACCTGAGCTTTTTCCAACGTCGCTCTGGGATCACCGGATACAGCAGAAGTATCAATACGCACTTCACCCTCTACCGCATACAGCTGTCCATCCGGTCCTTTTTGATAACTAAATTGCGGTGCCGAAGCAAAAGCACCACCGATAGAGGCATGAATTCGCTCATGAGTTTTAACTTCACGATCTCGCTGTGCGAGCTCTTTAGAAATCAACGCATCATTTTCCAGACGCTGCTTATCAGAAGACTGATGAGTGGTCGCTTGTGTAGCAGATACGCTTGTGGGGTCAGTGATGATTTGCTGGGTTTCAGCTCCGGATGAAGAGAGCGATGAAGAGTGAGATGAAGTATTGGATGAAGAGAGCGATGAAGAGGGATGGGGCTGGGTTTTATCTGGCGCAACAGCCTTGTGCGCTGATGCAGTATCAGTTGAAGACGTTCGAAGCGTAATGCCAGAGTAATTGCTGTTAATCACTCTAAAATCCTTCCTTATTGACTACAAATAGCGCCAGAATAGTCACTGAACATCAGGCACGCGTATCGATATTCGTGCCTAACACCTCACCCGCATCGGTGACAACTTTTGTCGTGGGTGCCTCTGTCGTCGTATCCAGTGTTGTCTCTGTCACTGCTGTACTGAATGACTTACCCGATGCAAGCTCAGGGGATTCAGGCTTACCACTACCCAGCTGATCACCTGAGGATTTAAGGGTGTTATCCAAGGTGCGGTTTACACCAATAACAGCTGTCTGCAAAGTCCCTGTAATGTTCATAATGCTGACCTGTCTTATCCAATTAAAGTGCCATTTAAAGACGCATGATAACCAAGTGCACTTGTCATTTCAGACTTCAATAAAGCTCTTTGTATAGCGCTTTAAATAGTTCTCAATATACTTTTAGTACAGTTTCAATATTTTAAGTATAGAACAACACTCGTAATTTGGCTGTTTTTTGTACAAATCAGGTCAGCAACTCACTGATATCCAAGTATTCAGCCACCAGCGCCGGCGTTACTTCAGCAAGATAAGGCACTTCGCCTAACAACGGGGCACGCAACATCGTCTCAAGCGTGGCGACATTCTCTGTATAACACTGCATATCCGGATCTATACGATTCGCCACCCAACCAGCAACGCGCAAGCCGTCTCTGACAATAGCTTCGACGGTTAACAAAGCATGATTGATACACCCCAGCTTCATGCCAACCACAAGAATAACCGGCGTACCGAGTAATTTTGCGACATCAGCAAACGTCTCTTTCCGACTGAAGGGTACCCGCCAGCCCCCCGCCCCTTCTATCAGCAAAAAGTCATGCGGGTTCATCATCGAACCACGACATAATGCGGCTATTCTGTCGGCCGATAAACGCTTACCCGTTTGCTCAGCGGCAATATGCGGCGCTATAGGCGCTTCAAAAGTGATAGGGTTTACTTCGCTGTAACTCAACTTAACACTGGCTGTTTTCTGTAATAACAACGCATCACTATTCTGCAGCCCCTCCTCAGAAGGCTCGCAGCCAGCAGCGACCGGCTTTAAACCAATGGTACGCAGCCCTTGTTGATTCGCTTTTTCCAGCAGTGCAGCGCTAATCACTGTCTTACCGACATCGGTATCGGTGCCCGCTACAAAAAAATGTCGCTTTGCCATTAACGCTTCCTTAAAATCAGATAATAAACCTCATAGCTTGCCGGCAGCAGCCCTTGCGTATTACGAAAAGACTCATAGGCTTTTCTGAACGCTTTTACCCGCGCAGGGCCTGTCAGTCCTTTAGCCTGGCCCGCATTCATATTATGCGCGCCAATACCTTTTAACTCGTGCGTCAGCTCTTTAAGGTGCGGATAGTGTAATACTTGCATTTCAGACTCTGTATCAATAATTTGCAGATCATCAGGCAGCGCACTTATCAACTCCCGCATCGACTGAAACTGATTTACATGCCTATAGCTGTCGACATGCGACCACGCCCCTCTCAACTCAGATAAGGTCTGAGGCCCCAGCGTCGCTAAACAGGCGGTTCCTCCCGCGTAGAGTACACGCGATATTTCTGAAAAAAGAGCAGGACTATTTTCACACCACTGAATCGCCAGACTGGAAAAAACCAAAGAGTAGCTTGCACTTTTTAGTGGTAAGTTTTCAGCATCTCCGCACACCCACGACACCTGCCGATCCTGTGGCCGATCCAATAGACGATGGCTGCGGGCATAAGCCAGCATACCGGAAGCGATGTCCAGACCCGTTAATAACGCATCAGGATAATGAGTGTTTAATGCCGTGGTAAAATATCCGGTACCACACCCTAAATCCAGAATAGTGCCCGGCACAGCCTCTTGCAGATGCGGAGAAAGTTTTTCTAATAACTGATGACCGATATCGCGCTGTAATCCGGCCACGCTATCATAGGTAGCCGCGGCTTTACTAAACGATTCAGCAACCCGCTGTTTATTAATTAACTCACCCATTGTTGCTCTTTGTCTGCATGAAGGTTTGAGTGAAGGCTTGTAGCGTCTGCAAAAAAGCATCGGGAGATGACAAAAACGGCAAATGCCCTGCGCCTTTAAAGCATTCAACCTGATGCTCAGGGTTCAAGGCGCTCACAGCAGATAAGGTACTGACAGGCACTAACCCATCAGCCTCGCCATAGATATGCAACACAGGACAGTTTAACTGAGAAAGCTCGGCTCTGAGGTCAGAGTCTAACAACAGTAGCGTCGCCATTAACTGTGACGGCTTGCTCGCTGCCAGAACTGTTTTAATTTGCTTTAAAATGGCCTTTGCTTCCTCACCACCCTGAACCTGCAACATGGCAAAGCGAGTCAGCGTCTTATCCGGAGAGACTTCAAGTGCGGCTTTAAACTGCTGATAAACAGCTGCATCCATCGCGCTGCTCCAGCCTTCCTTTTGTATAAAGCAGGGATTGGACGCTACGCTAACTAAACCAGCGACCTTTTCCGGAAACAACGCAGCAACCTTTATTGCCAACATGCCCCCCAACGACCAACCCAGCCAGCAGGCGGGTTGCTCAACCACAGCCGCCACCTGAGATGCCATCGATTCCAGTGTGACATCATCACTACCCTGTGAACGACCAAGTCCGGGCAGATCAATCACCGTCACATAGAAGGATTGCGTCAACGCTGGCAACAACGAAGTCCAGATAGCAGAGTTCATTCCCCAGCCATGCAGCAGCACTAACGCGGGTTTCTCTGGCGAACCAAAAGATTCATGATAGATGCCTTTCATAAAGCTCTCATAGACTTCTCAATAGCCCTCATTAACTGCTCATTTCACCTGATCCAATGCATCCAGCAATCGATCCACCTGCGCCTCGGTATGACTTGCACTGAGCGTTACCCGCAAACGTGCGCTGCCACCGGGGACGGTTGGCGGGCGAATAGCCGTAATAAACATGCCCTTTTCACGCAATGCAGCACTCATCGACATAGCCTTATCTGCATCGCCGATCATGATGGGTTGTATGGGCGTGGGGGAATCCATCAAATTAAGCCCCAACTGCTCACAGCCACGGCGAAAGCGCTCGATCAAATACTTCAGCTGCTCGCGCCTCCACTGCTCAGTCTGAACCAACTTAAGACTCGCCCGCGTTGCTGCAGCCACAGCCGGCGGCATGCTCGTCGTATAAATATAGGTCCGGGCATGCTGAATCAGGGTTTCAATCAGATCCTCACTACCCGCGACAAAAGCTCCCGAGGTGCCAAAGGCTTTACCTAAGGTACCCATCAGGACCGGCAACTGCTGCTGTGAAAGATTAAAATGTTCCGCACAGCCCGCTCCCGTTTTACCTAAACAGCCGATACCATGAGCATCATCTACCATCACCCAGGCATTATGCTGACGTGCCACTTCACAGACAGAAGGAAGGTCGGCTATGTCACCGTCCATACTGAATACTCCATCGGTGACCACCAGAGCGCGGCGCGCCTGTGTTTTAGCCAGCCGCTGAGCCAGACTGGCCGAATCGTTATGCAGGTAGCGCTGAAAACGCGCGCCACTGAGTAAACCCGCATCCAGTAACGAGGCATGATTAAGGCGATCTTCAAATACCGCATCCTGCTTATCCAGCAAGGCATTAACCGTCCCCAGATTCGCCATATAACCATTAGAAAAGAGTATCGCGCGCGGACGCCCGGTAAATTCAGCTAACTCTTCTTCTAAGGCATGATGATGAACACTATGGCCGTTGACTAAATGCGAGGCGCCGCCACCCACACCATACTCATCTGCGGCTTGTTTAAAAGCGCTGATAATAGCGGGATGATTAGCCAAGCCCAGATAGTCATTTGAACAAAACGCCAGATACGCTTTACCATCAACGACTACTTCCGGTTGCTGCGGGCTTTGTAAGACCTTACGTTCACGGTAGAGGGATGCCGCTTTGCGCGCATCAAGCTCAGCCGCTAATTGATCAAATGACATCGGTTTTCACCTGAGAAAAACGGAATCGGATAGTCGCCTGGCAAACGCAGCAAACTAACTGTTTGCTGCCTTCACTCATAATAGGGGCAGGCATCACAAACAAGCATCACGCTTCGTAGAAGTGTTCACTGTCCTGTTGTTTTTGCAGATCTTTAATGATCGCCGCTTCCTGTACATCATCATCAACAGAGATGCGTTGTTCAGGGTTAATACCCAGACGCTTAAACAGCTGCAGGTCGCGGTTTGTTTCAGGATTAGGCGTGGTCAGCAAGCAGTCTCCATAAAAGATCGAGTTAGCGCCGGCAAAGAAAGTCATCGCTTGCATCTCATCACTCATGCTCTCGCGGCCCGCCGATAAGCGCACATGTGACGCTGGCATCATAATACGCGCGACAGCAATGGTCCGGATAAATACCAGATGATCAAGATCTTCGACATTTTCCAGCGGCGTCCCTTTGACTTTCACCAGCATGTTAATCGGCACACTTTCTGGTTGCACCGACATATTGGCCAGCTGACGTAATAAACCGATACGGTCAGTCGCTGTTTCACCCATACCTAAAATACCACCACTGCAAATTTTCATACCTGAGTCGCGCACATTCTGCAGCGTATCCAATCGATCCTGATAAGAACGTGTCGTAATAATCTTGTCGTAAAATTCAGGCGAGGTATCCAGATTATGGTTATAGTAATCCAAGCCTGCATTCGCTAGCTGATCTGCCTTTCCCTCATCCAACATACCCAATGTCATGCAGGTCTCTAAGCCTAACGCTTTGACCTGTTTCACCATATCAACCACATAAGGCATATCCTTATCAGCCGGGTGCTTCCAGGCGGCCCCCATACAGAAACGGGTTGATCCGGACGCTTTTGCCTGGCGTGCTTTCTCAAGCACTTTTTCTACTTTCATTAAGCGCTCTTTTTCAAGCCCCGTATTATAGTGACCACTTTGCGGACAATATTTACAGTCTTCAGGGCACGCACCGGTTTTAATAGACAGCAAGGTGCTGACCTGTACTTCATTCGGATTAAAGTATTGGCGGTGAACGGTTTGCGCTTGAAACATAAGATCGTTAAACGGAAGCTCAAAAAGGGCTCGCACCTCTTCTACAGTCCAATCGTTACGAACAGGTGCTTTAGTCGTCATTTTTTACTTTCCTCTTTTGAATCTGGCATTCAACATGGATATGCTTAAAGACTAGCAATAATAAATCGACAGAAGGAACTGTCAACCTATGCTTAGCTTATTTATAAACATCTGTACAAATATTGATCATAAATGTGTATTATGCAGCAAAAATACCTCATCTGAAGCATTTCTCTGTCCAGAGTGCCTGGAAGACCTCCCCTGGTTAAGATCAGCGTGTCATCTATGCGCGCTTCCTCTTAGCGTCACGGACACACTGCATATCTGCGGCCAATGCCTTAAATCACCGCCCCCCTTTGACAGTACACAGGCGGTTTTTTTATACCGCTTCCCTATCAGTGCCATCATTCCAAAAATCAAACACCAGGCAGGATTACATCACACGGCCTGGCTCGCAGACTGTTTATTGAAACGCTTATTACACCGGCCTCAGGCATGGCCTGATGCCATTATTCCGGTGCCCGTACATCCTTTACGATTAATCGGCAGAGGATTTAACCAATCAACGCTTATCGCCCGATATCTGAGCCAGCATTTGCAGATACCGTTATTGCTTAATCAGCTGAAAAAAAACAAACACACAAAATCCCAATCAAGTTTAACCGCCAAACAGAGACGAACCAATTTACAGCACTCCTTTAGCTACCATGGCCCCCTCATCCGACATATCGCACTGGTTGATGATGTGGTTACCACAGGCACAACAGTTAAAGAAATCTGCTCCACGTTGCGTAATGCAGGTATTGTGCGGATCGATATATGGGTGATCGCACGTACGCCCTCACCGGACTAGCGCGGCTTTATTTTTGCTATTATGATTAGGCAGTTAGCTGCACTTGTTTGAGCTACAGTGTCATAAGCCTGATTCACATGACTAAGGAGTCCGCCATTGGATATTGCGATTTTAGGCAGTCTTGCCGGTGGTATCGGGCTGTTTTTATTAGGCATGCATTTAATGACACAAGGTTTACGTCAAGCGGCCGGAAAGTCTTTAAAACGTGCGCTGCATGCTGCCACCGAAAGCCGCCTCAGAGGATTGCTTTCAGGCACACTGATCACCGCTGTTGTTCAATCTTCCAGCGCTGTGACCGTTGCCACAATTGGCTTTGTCAATGCCGGTTTATTAACCATCCCCCAGTCCGTCGCCGTTATTTATGGTTGTAACATCGGCACTACCATGACCAGCTGGCTGGTCGCTCTGGTAGGTTTCAAAATAAAAATCAGCGCTTTTGCATTACCCCTGATCGCTCTTGGAATGCTGATGAACCTTGCGGCCCCTAAAGAGACCGTACGTCAAATAGGTTTTGCACTGGCAGGGTTTGGTGTCTTTTTTATCGGTCTGGACTTCCTTAAAGAAAGCTTTGAAGATCTGGAGAAGAATGTTGACCTGACCATCATAAGCGCGCTGCCGTTTAGTTTATTATTGTTTTTAGTCGCGGGCTTCGTACTGACATTTTTGATGCAGGCTTCTGCGGCCTCAATGGCCATCACCTTGTCATTAGCCGCGACCGGATCAATCAACATTACTGATGCGGCCGCGCTTGTCATAGGCGCCAATCTGGGTACAACCAGCACCGCAATGCTCGCCGTTATCGGGGCCACGCCTAATGCCAAAAGGATT
>NZ_JBFIIH010000162.1:0-7423 GCF_041601355.1 Neptunomonas sp. | reverse complement strand
TACACGAAAAAATGCCCGTAGTTCTGGAATGTTCACAGATTGCACTTGTACTGTTAACGATTGATCTAATTCAGTATTATCCTGACGTTGTAACTTAGGCTCTATAGCAAGGTCTGGCAAAATAACCGTAGTCTTTCGCTCATCGTGCATAACGACGACTGCTTCTCCTTGCCAATTACCATTGCCTTCGCCTTGCTTCGTTTTATATTGATTAAGGTAGAGCATGGTCCAATGCTGATTAGAATTACGTTCAGCTTTACGTGCTGCAAATGATGCTTCATCCGCCAGACCGATCCTTTCTACAAGCTCCTCGTGGCCCAGCAGAGGACGTTGTGGTTGTTGTGAATGCTGCGTTAAAAATGCCCTGAGCTGTTGGTGCACGATTAAATCCAGATAGCGTCTGATAGGGCTGGTTACCCGTGTATAAATTGGCAGTCCAAGCCCAAAGTGTGCAGCCGGTTCTGTAGTATGCCGGGATGCCTTAAAACAACGCCGGTATGCATAATGCTCGGACATTTTTTGCGGATGCTGAATTTCTACGGGTTCGGGTTGATAGGCATAGGGAATCGGGATGTTATTTTTATGCGCAAATAATGCCACGGCTTCACCCGCCGCCAGCATCGCCTCTGTGACTATCTTACGACTTCCACCTTGCCTATAAGGACGTATCGAAATTTCTCCATTATCGACACTGATGTTTACCTCGGGTAAATCCAGCATTGCGGCGTTATTATTGATTCGGCGTTGATGAAAACGATCTGTCACTGATTTTAATTCAATAAATGTGCTGTCCAACTCCTTGTCGGCATTGTCGTAGGTGGTTCGGGTAACTTGAAGTAATGAAAAACAGAGTTCTATATCTTCTATTTCTCCATTTTCTCCAATATTAAAGCCAATCGAGAGAGCATTGCTTTGTTCTTGCAAGCCAAGTCCAAGTTGCTGTGTGATGCCTGACGGCAACATATGAATGGTCTGATCAGGCAAATACACGTTGGTGCCGCGAGAACGCGCTTCCATATCCAACTCAGAATCTGGAATTACCAGTGAGGAAACATCAGCGATATGTACCCATAAACGGTTTCCTTCCAATGAGATTGCGTCATCAGGATCTTGATTTCCGACATCATCAATCGCCCAAGCCTGCAGGTGTTGCAGATCACGTCGACTGGTTTCAACTGCCTCAGGAATGGCTATCTCAGGACTACTCATGGTGACCCCCATGCGACGCGGCCAAGGATTGTACTCTTGTGGCCAATAACCGAGTTTAATTAACAGCGCATGCGCGGCTTCTTTGGTCTCTTGAATACCAGCTGCTTTTAAGATTCGGCTATTTTCCCGCTCACCACAAGCTAGCTGTTCAACCTCAATAAGCTGGGGGTAATCGGTTTCTTCAATGCGACCATTGCTTATGCGCTTGATCAATGTATCCCAGGCTTCTTGCTGTTGAATCCGCGACTCTCGTTTTTCTTTATCAGCAGCGATGAGTTCTTGCGGCCGCGCCTTTATAAGATCCTCTCCGGCATCTTTCGCGTTTTCATCAGCAAGCAGTTCAAAATAAAGGCCATCCATCACCAGCATCCAGCTAGACCATGCGCTTTGCGGAGAAAATTCCCCGTATAGAAAATCAGATAGTTCACTCAGAGAGACCGCTTCCTCTTCGAGCAATTCCAATGTTTCACTTAAGGCTTCAGGAGGATCAGGCAACTCAATATCGAGAGTAGAAATATCGCTTACCGGGCCAGGGTGTAACAGTTTGATGTCTTTATCACGCACCCGTTTGGTTGTTTTTAAGATTGAAATTTCAATCTTGTCATCTTTATCACCAATGGCATCTACTCTTGCTGCTTTACTTTTATAGTAAACCAATGCGCCTATTTTAAACTCTGACATACGTAATACTGACACTTTTTTTAAAGAAGATGATATAAACATACCCCTCCAGTTTTTGCCACTTTTAGTACTTTATTTATAGATCAAGAATAGCCACTTAGTATTGTTTATTCTGATGTAATAAAATAAGAGCTAATGAAGACACCCGCCGGCTTTTAGGCACCTTTTCGTAAACAGTGTTAAAAAAGGGAGGGTTACCATACCATTGGGATGAAAATGAATACAATGAGGAAAATTTACCACAAGAATCCAATCTTGTGTGTAGATATTTTGAAGGTTCATTTGTTATTTTTAGTACTCGTTCAATATACAACCAAGTTTCTGGGACTTATGACGGAAGGCACAATAGAATGTCCGAACTGGAATTTAAAAAATATATTAAAAGAAGTGCTTTACATCACAAAACAGCTGCTTAACAAGGCCATCAATTTGCCCGCCTTACGCTGTGCTTCAGGCAGCAAATTAACGGCGGCGTTATACATGAAAACATACCATGTCTGATAATTTTAAATTTTATAAAACATTCATCGATCAATGCAAAGCAATTGACTTATGCATTGGAGGTAACTTCGTTCTTCCATCGTTGTGTCTTATATATAGCGGTATAGATGCAGCTGCATGGGTTGCTTATGGCGATATTCCTGTAAAAGAAAGGTTTGTCCGCTTTGTTTCCGAGTTTATGTATAAAGAAAAGCCTCTCGATCCGCAGCCAATAGATCTCTATGCTGCAAGATGCGCAGTCCTGCACACAATGACGCCTGACTCGAAACTTTCAAAAAACAATAAGGCTGTCCCCGTTAGTTACGCTTGGGGGACAGCTGACCTTGAAGAGCTGAAGAAAGCAGCCGATACACTGAAGCCTGGAGAGCTATCTTATCTGCATTTAAATGATCTTTCCCTTAGCTTTAGGCTTGGACTTGCCCTATTTGTCGAGCATAGCGGGGACAATGAAGAGTGTAAGGAAAGAATAAAAAAACATTATTCGCACTTGAGTAAAGAAATCGTTTCAAATTTTAATAAACTAAATATATGACAAGTTTGTCAACGCTCGCCCTTCGGGCTATACCGCTGAATACACTGCTTCGCAGCAAAACGGCCCGTTACAAAGGCGTTAATGTCAGCTTGCGGTCGACAGCTATACTTATTTTGTGATTTCTCCTATTTTCACATAACGCGCTAATAGAGCAGGGGAGAATACAAGGGTGACCGGTGATAGGATAAAGAAGCAATCCACTTCCTAATATGCAACTTCTTATTTCATGGAAAATATTAAAAAATTACTTAAATATCAGTTATTTATAATGATTCATCGATAATTAACATAACTAAATACTCATAGCTGCAAGATGAAATTCAATAGCAACTCATAAAAGCTGTGGGGCAATCAGATGGAAAGATTGCTAGTAACCCTAAAATACGCACTTAAAGTGTTTATACACTAATCAAAAATCATATTTATGTCATGGTAATATAGAGCATCAGCAGACCTATAAATCCTTAATCCGTATTAAAAATACATGTATAGCGGTACATAATACATATTATTAGATTTTTAATGTATTTCTAGAATAGACCGTTACATCTAACAGTACTTTATTCGCAAAAAACCATACTTCGAAGATCTCTGTACGAAACAATCCGTACTAAGAACGCACCGTATATTTATTAGATACTGAATGACGCTGAGGGAAATCCTTAGAAGCCCAGTGTATCGAGTCGTGACAAATTAGCCGGATAGACAAGCGATGTTACATTTCACACAGCATCATATTATCCAGGAAAAACTATTCTTCGAAGCTGTCCGTAGGGAATTTGTGCTTTGAAACTAGTGTCTCAGATTTCATAGAACGGTAGATTACCCACAAAAAATAATTCTTAGCGACTCTCCGCACGAGTAGGTTTTGCTCAATGAGTGAGGCGCACGCTAATTTGACCAATCAACTGATGCAGGGGAATTGAATACTCAAAAATGCGAGTTTCACATCGGTGGAAAGAATTGCAGGTGAAATCAAAACCTACACAAAATGGATTTCCTATATTTAATAGAATAATAGTTAATTTAACATAATATACATTATGCGAAGTTATACATATGTAAAAGAAGGCCTATAAATGGGCTTTTAAGCAACGGTAAGTACCTACTTCATAATTTCAATAAATGCAGGATTTCAGATTTAATTCACGCTTAAATGTCGTACGGAGAGTCGCTAAGAATTAAGTTTTGCGTGCTGAGTATCACTGAGCAGCACGTACGGCACGGTTTTTAATAGCGGCTAATTTAGCTGTGAATCACTTCTTATAAGACGCTGCTAAATGATCGATTGGTTTTGTGGCTGCTGATTCGTGTCGCTCCACTCGCGTGGTATGCAGGTATTGTGATGTGGTGTCGATACTGTCATGGCCGGCATCTGCCTGGACGTGCGATAACGGTCGTCCGTTGATATTGATGTCATGTGAGATTCCGGTGTGACGTATGCTGTGCGGTGTCATTTGTCGCATTTCAAGTGCGTCTTGCTCAAACCCTTCATTGTGTGCCGCGTTGGCTGCCAGGTTAACAACAGCGCTGATTTGTTCACGTAACTGGCGTATCCCTAAGTTGGCATTTAATAAACCGGTATCGCGGCCACGGCCTGCAGCACGGTGGCGAATAAATAATGGTGTATTTTCATTGGGTGCCGGCAATAAGCTTAAGCCAAGAAATCGCCGATAGCGTTGCAGTGCTTTGAGTAATTGATTTGATACGGCTACGGTTCGCTTTTTACCGCCTTTGCTGCGCGGTATATGAAAACCCCAGACCGCTGTTTTTGAATCACGCCTGAATTGTCCCATGACAGGTGAAAACCCTGGGCGTGCAGCTGCTTCTGAAATACGCAGATAGCAGCTGTACATTAAGCTCATCAAAAATAGCGTACGCTCATGTATTTCAGGTTCAGATTCGGCTAGTTTCAGCGATGTTGATATAACATACGACCACTGCAATTCGGTAAATGAACGAACTTCTTCATCATCTTCTTTCATCACTAAATTCTGTGAACCTGACTTGAAACGTCCATTTTTCATCAGCATCATTGCGGGGTTTCGCTCGGTGTATTCCTCATTAATCAGGTAACTGAAAAACGATGAGAGTATTGCCAGCTTTGTCTTTAGGGCCTTATCTGTGATTTTATAGGGCTGTTCGACTCCCTCCTGTTTTTTGCCTAAAAACGGACGCCAGTCAGGATTAGGCACACGTTCCTCAATATCTTTATCCATTACAAACTGCGCTACATTACGATAAGCAATTAAGTGTGTCGGCGGTTTCGTGCAGTAATCGATATATCGCAATAAGATGCGCCGCGTGATGTCAGCAACGGATACGCCTTCTTCAATAAAGCTCCAATAAAGAAAGGTGGTTAATTCGCTTCGATAAGTTTTGTAGTTATTCTCGCTATGTCGTTGTTCTAGCAGCCAATCTACCGCGTGTTCATAGAGTAAAGCGGCATCATTAACCTGATGTATTGTGACGTTAGCAATGAATTGATTAACGGTTGGATTGCCATCTTCCAGATGCTTAATGGAATCAAATAAAGGCAGTGCCGGAGGTAAGGTTTGCATCAATGTTACACTCGAATAATTTAAACTAGTATAACAAAAACAATACTTTATATGCGAATGCCGATAAATAGCATTATCGGCATCACAAGATGATATTAGCTGTTCTATTTGCCATTAAGTATGTCGCTAACGTGATCCACACATTCGCCGCAACGAGGCTGTAAACCATGAACAGCAAAGATTTCACGATATTCAGTTTCTCCGAAATTAATAGATTCTTGTATATCGTTTATAAATAAGTCATTACAGGTACATACTAATGTTGGGTCTTTCTCTTTACGATCGGCGTTCATGAGACTTTCCGGATAAACCTGGTTAAAAATGTATCTTATAAGTATTTTTTATTCTCTGCAGTGAATTCGATGCAATTACATTGGTTTCAAATTCATACTCATTCTTATCGCTCAATGACTTTGCTCACTTTAATTAGTCTGTTTTTGCACATTGAGTATGGTAGGCCCACACAGGTACTTACAAACAAGTTGCTCCAACACACCCGCTTTTTCTAATCGTAAAATACTTGCATTCATGTCGTTAACTATTTCTTTTTCTTGTATATTTATACGAAAAGATACCGCATTAGAGGCATATGGCAGAGAGGTTTCATAATTCAGATTGTGCTTGCGCTGATAATATAGTGCCACCTCCTCTTTCATTAAACCTATGTTATTCCAGCCCCTGTGAACGCGTTGTGCAATTTGCCATTCATTGGTGAAGTCTTCACGGATAAGGTTATCAGGAACGGTATTACCACGAACGGTCGCTACATGCTGTCCTGCCAGGTCGTTGAGGATAAAGACGGGGAACGACAGTTCGGGGCGATAGATAATGACTTCATTTACCACATTAAATGGGCGAGTGAAGATTGATACTCTTTTTAGTTCTGGCCTATCTTCAATGTTATTTTTAACGCCCATCTCTATATCAATCTCACCCATTTCAAAATGCCGTCTTAAGCGCGCTTGCGATAACGGTACAAACACTAAAGACCGATGCAGGTCGGCAGCCACTAAGCGCAGAGTGTCTGGATATATACCTTGATACTCCCCTGCTTCATCTAGCCAAAAAAAAGGAATTTGTCCCAGGGTGGGAATACCGACCCGCAATGAGTCAGCTAAGCTAACATTAGTGAATAACAGTAAGGCTAGCGTAAAAAAAGATGATTCTAGTCGTCTCAACATGGCACATAAGGACATATTTTTTGAAATCTCTATGGTAGTCTTAAAAAGATATTATCCTAGTAAATCAAAATAAAAGACTCTTTTCATGCCAGCATCATTTATATGTCTGTGATAACTGCGAGTGCCAAGCTTTTAGAGCCTGTTTTTCAGTTGGCCCAACATTATCGGATGGAACCAGCCATGGTGCTGAGCTGTGCTCAATTATCATCCGAGGAGTTTGCCAAGCCCGGCGCACGTTTCCCCGCTGCATATTTTAGTCATGTTTTACAAGCACTGGTGCATGCATCGAATAACCCTCGGATTGCATTAAACCTTGGCGAAGCAACTCAACCCCGGTTACTCGGTTCTATCGGCTTTATTATGTCTACGGCGCCTACGTTAGATAAAGCCTATCAGACACTGGTCGATTATTTCCCGCTGCTCTTTGAAGGTGCCGTGTTACAGATGGAGCAAACGGTTGAAGGTACGCTGCTAACTATTGAGATGAACCAACCTGATTTGCAAACGATCGAATATTTTCTTGCATGTCTGGTAAATTGGCCCCGATGGCTAACCGGCCAACAAGTCCCTGTCAGCTTTGTCCATCTGACATTTCCTGAACCGGAAGACATCCAACCCTATCAGCGTTTTTTTGCTGCTGAGGTTGAATTTGATGCACCCTCTAATCAAATATTATTACATAGCCAATATCTGACGCACAGTTGCTTAGATGCCAATGCTGAAATGCATCAGTTGCATCGCGAATTTGCTGATTCTTT
>NZ_JBFIIH010000161.1:0-7531 GCF_041601355.1 Neptunomonas sp. | reverse complement strand
CTGCCGACAAATATCGTCATGGAACACACACAAAAAACAACCGATTTCTTTTATATCAGTGAATATGAGTGTCCGCCAATTTCAGCAAAAAAACTTTATCTCTGAAATGCAGCGCATCATGCTGAGTCATAACATCCAGCCTCAGCAGCTTGAACTCGAACTGACTGAATCAATTCTTATCCACAATATTGACGATACAAAAAGAAAATTATTCGAACTAAGAGAGATGGGTATTCGTCTTGCTATAGATGATTTTGGTACCGGCTATTCGTCTCTCCAATACCTGAAAAACTTACCTATCGATGTGATAAAAATCGACCAGTCATTTATCAATGATATTTCGCTGGACGTCAATGACAGGGCTATCGTGCAAACCATTATATCGCTGGCTAAAAATCTTAATTTATGGGTAGTTGCAGAAGGTGTGGTTAACCAGGAACAATATGACTTTTTGAAGGAAAAAGGCTGTGATAGCTACCAGGGTTATTATTACAGCAAACCTATACCTATGGCTGAATTACTCAGCGTAATTGAGCATAAGAAAAATGAGCTGTTAGCCGGAATAAACATCAAAAACTAAACAGCCTGTTTTATTACCCTGAGCTATTTAGCTTTGGCAGGTCATACTAATACTAATACCAATATCAATATCAATGCCATGAATGGCTTAAAGCTGTGAGTGTCATCGGTTGTCTCACTGCTTGCCATCACACCTGCGTTCAATCTTTCCCATCTCATATTTAGCAAATAGCTGCTCAATTAACTTGCAATATAGATTAAAATATGATCAATTAGATTTAAACGGATGTTTGAAAAAACCAGCTGAGGATAAAGCAATGCGACAAGATATAATCAAAGATATCCAAGAAAAACTGATGCCTGTAACAATGATTTCTGACATAAACAAATCAGCCGCTGAAAAGCTAATCACGCTTCAGACTGAATATATGACAGACCTGTTCAATACTGGACTGGCGCAGATGAAAGCACTGAGTGAAGTACATGAGCCTAAAGAAGCGTTCGAACTGCAGATCAAGTATTTCAAAGAGTTAGATGCTAAATTGGCTAACATTACAGAAAAAGAAGTCGCCATGCTGTCAGCAACTAAAGAACAACTGATGGACGTTATAGAAAAGAACATTTCTGAAATGTCTGATATTTATGGGATGGCTGATATAAGCAAATTCATGCAGGATGCCCAGGATAAGATTCAAGAGACGATTAAAGTCACTCCACTTAACTCCGGTTCAATAAAACACGTTCCAGCCCGTAAAAAAGCTTAATTGATAGAAGCGATCAGACCGCAAGTGATGAAGATAATCTTCATCACTTGCACTATTTCCACTCGCGATGAGATTGCCGCAAGCGAACTTTTCCCCAGATGCAATTGATGAAATTTTTTCAGTTACTCTGAACTATAGAGCTAGCGCTAGAGCTAAAGCCAGAGCCAGATCAAAACCTTGCAGGATTCAATGCTTTCCATCCAATAGGACAGGTTGTTACAGTAGACGGCATTGCCAACGGTATCAGCGGGAGCCTACTATGTCAGCTACAACCAATCATTTCATACCCATCAACATGGATCGTGAACAACGCTGTGTAATTGAAACAGCGAGTAACGAATGGCTGCCCTCGCCTTCTAAAGGCGTATGGCGAAAACCACTGGAGAGAGAAGCGGCAGAACACGGACAAGTCACCAGCATTGTACGTTATGAGCCTGGTACTTTTTTCCCGGCACACAGCCACCCTTTAGGTGAAGAAATTTTTGTATTGAGCGGTGTTTTTGAGGATGAAAATGGCAGCTATCCTGCCGGTTCATACTTACGTAACCCTCCGGGTTCCAGCCATACACCCGGCAGCAGCGTCGGTTGCGAGTTACTCGTCAAACTTAATATGTTTGATGCCAATGACCAACAGCAGGTTACTCTGAATACGCACGAAACTACTTGGTTACCGGGTTTAGTCGATGGCTTAACCGTGATGCCCTTACACGAATTCGTTTCAGATACGTTTGCGGAGCATACCGCGCTGGTTCGCTGGCAAAGAGGAACACATTTTAGCACTCACCGGCATATGGGAGGAGAAGAGGTCCTAGTCCTTGAGGGAACCTTTGAAGATGAATACGGACAATATCCCACAGGTACATGGATACGCTCCCCTCACGACAGCAAACATCGGCCTTTCAGCGAGGACGGCTGCTTAATCCTGGTCAAAGTAGGCCACCTGTCCAGGCTTGCAGCACTAACCACAGCATAAGCTATCAGCAAAACCTGCTGAGCTTTTTTGGGAAAGGTTTTCAGGAAAGCTTCTGAGTTAATTAATGAACGGACTGGTGAACTGAGTGGTGAGAAATAAGTTCTGAATCAGGTTGAAAGTAGCGCCGCTATTGTCTTCAATGCTACCTGACGCGCAGCCGATAAGGGGTGCAAAAAGCTCAGGCGCAGACAATTGCGATAGCCACCTGTTGCAGAAAAAAGCGATCCTGGGGTGATCACTACACCTTGCTGCAAAGCAGCGCCGTATGCGCTAAGAGTATCAACGCCTTCGGGGAGTTGCAGCCAGATCGCTAAACCGCCCTGTGGAACGCTAAAGTGAATCTCGTGTGACCAGTGCTGATCCAAATAATCTACCCATTGATCACGCTGTTGCCGGAGCTGCTCTCGCTGCCTGCGCAGATGCGCATCGTAACCACCATCCTTGATAAAAGCGGCAAGTCCTTGTTGGACAAAGCGGCTACTGGCGAGCTGAGTCACCAACTTGAGGCGTTTCACCTGAGTATTCCAGCGTCCGGCATCTATCCACCCCACTCTGAGGTCACGTGATAAATTCTTCGAAAAAGAGCCACAGAGGATCACTCTGTTCGACTTATCATCCGCTTTAAGTGGCTCAGGACGGCTAAAAAAGCCCAGGTCCCCGTAGATATCATCTTCAATCACTGCCAGATCATACTGATCAGCCAGCAAGAGTAATTTCTGGCGTGAAGCCGCCAGCAAAGTAGCGCCGGTGGGTGTTGCAAAAGCAGGAGTAACGACACAAGCGCGGATATTCCATTGTTGCAGTGCGCTTTGCAGTGCGTCGATATCCATCCCGTTTACCGGTGAGGCAGGAATCTCTACCACCTGTAAACCGAGCTGCTCGAGTAACTGCAAAACTCCATAAAAACCTGGAGATTCAACAGCAACAATATCACCGCGCTGACAAGACGCCATTAACGCAAGGAAAAGTGATTGCTGACATCCTGCCGTTATACAAAAATCTTCTGCTATTCGCTCACACCCTTGACGACGATAGCGCTGCGCCAGTTGCTCCCTTAAATCCGCATCCCCTGCAGGTTCATCATAATAATGATGCGCTGCCACTGACTGGCGGCGTAAAGCCCGCCCTATACTGCGATTTAACGCGACAATACCAGCACTACTATTATGCCCGGTGGTTGTTTGGGGCAAAATATCAAAAGCGGCGCCACGAGTCATGATATCCATCACAACCTCATTAACGGTAACGGGTGCAGGTGCCGCCATAGCTCCTGAACCAGCCCCTGAAATAGCTCTTGAAATAGCTCTTGAAAAAGTACCGTCCATGGCCGCCGCTTGATCGCGGCACACCGCAGCAGGCATCACAAAATATCCGGATTTAGGGCGAGCTTCGACTACACCCTGAGCCTCTAAACGCTGATAAGCATGTAACACAGTGGCTTTAGAAAGCTGCCGATCTTTACACATTTCGCGTACCGATGGCAAACGCTCACCGACACGCCATCGCTGACCGGCAATTCCATCCCGAAGCCAGCTTTCCAGTTGTTGATAGCGGTAATCCCGAGGCATTGAAATTTCCATTTGAGAAAACATATGGGCAGTGCTTTTAAACAATTACGCGATGGCAGTGCGACCAACATAGCGGTCTGTCAAACAGAGCCTTGAACAATAGAATATATCCTGTCGCTCCATCTGTACCGTAAAATTTTTATTTTTTTATGCCTGATCCTATCGAAAATCTTCCTTTATCCTCTTTGCTCCTGAGTCTACAAACCTATTTTATGAGCGATCTTGTCAGCTATGCAGAAAATACCCGTACAGATCATTGAACCTTCATCATTCGTCGACAGTAAAATCCATGTGCGATTAACCGAAGGCTTTTTCCAGCAGTGCCGCCGTCTTATCAGTTGGCCATTATTAATAATTTACTTCGCACTAGTGTGGTTACAAGTCGATGGGCAACCGTGGTTACTGTTTGATTTTAGCCAGCGGCGCATTTTACTTTTTGGTACATCGCTCTCGTGGCACGATCTGCCATTATTAGCAGGAATAATGATTGCCGGAACCAGCTTACTGTTTTTTATGGCCGTTGGCTGGGGGCGCATATGGTGTGGCTTTGCTTGCCCGCAGAGTATATGGACATGGGTTTTTATCCGTATTGAACAATGGACAGAAGGCCGCGCCAATATCCGCGCTCGCCATGAACACCAGCCTTTGCGTGGTGGTTTATTCATTCGCCGTCTCAGCAAACATCTACTCTGGATTAGTTTTTCCATTGTTACAGCCGTAACCTTTACGGGATATTTCATACCGGTACGTGAGCTCGTTACTGATTTATTTACATGGCAAGCAAGTACTGTCACCCTTGGTTGGTTAACCTGTATGGCGGCACTCACCTATCTTAATGCCGGGCTGGTACGTGAAAAAATATGCCTCCACGCCTGCCCTTATGCGCGTTTTCAAAGCGTTATGTTTGATGATCAGACACGGACGGTCAGTTACGATAAGCGCCGGGGCGAGCCGCGCAGCAACAAACGAATGGCTGATGGAAGTAGTGGCGACTGCGTTGATTGCGGCCTTTGTGTTCAGGTCTGCCCGACGGGTATCGATATCCGTGATGGCTTACAAGCAGCCTGTATCGATTGCGGAGCCTGTATTGATGCCTGTGATGCGGTCATGGACAAAATACATCGCCCTAAAGGATTAATAAAGTTCTGCTCTGAAGATCAACTCGCTAAACGCAGAAGCCCCGTATGGCGACCCAGGCTAATTGGTTACTCACTGGTTTTTCTCAGCACCAGTGCCGCTGTAGTCTATGGATTTAGTAACAAAACTGAATTACTGGTAGAAATCCGCCGCGATCGCGGGCAGTTATTTCATCAACGCGATGAAAAAACTATCTGTAACCGTTATTTATTCAAACTGGAAAGTTTCAATCCAGAACTGCAAAGATTACATGTAACGATTAGCGGATTAAAAGGCGCTGAACTGGAGGGTGGCGAATATATCAGCGCTGATAATTTCGGGCAATGGCTACCCTACCGCATATGCGCAGCCACGTCTCTCATTGAAAATAAAACACTCAGGATACATTTTAGGAGTGAAAATTTTGAACATTATAAAAGCACAACATTTCTGACTAAAAAGCGTTAATCGCTGACTCTCAAGGTGTCTGCAAAGGTAATATCAAGCTGACTGCAGTCGTGGCGGAGAGGCTTATTTCTAGTTTATAAAATTAACTGGTATTTCAAATGGTTTTTAAAAAACGCTAAGTCGAATTAAAAAATATATTTACAATCATAATTACATCAAAAAACCACACCTTTACTCAGAAAGTTTTAGAATGGTTATAAAGAATAAGCATGTTACAAATTTAGAACCATCCTTCAGCCAACACAATTTTTAGTTTTGATACCTGGAGCGAATGCATTCACTTGAGGTAGTTATCTATGAGTAAAGGAGAAAAACTCTCTGAACTTCGAAAAAAAACTGAAGATATATTGAAGGTGACGGATCATTCCGCTGTCATAGAGAATAACATCGATATTGTTAGAATATTAGATGATATCAATACATACAGAATGGAACTGGAACGAAAGAATGAGGAGCTTCAATTAGCCAATGCTGAGTTAAGTATCTTACAGGAGATGCTAAAAGAGGAGATCTCTGTTCATTTCAGGCACTACGATATTGCGCCGGTGGGTTATGTCACTCTGGATACGAATAACCAAATTCTGGAAATAAACCAAACGCTGGCTAGTAAATTAACGCTACATAAAAATGACCTTCTTGGGCATCTTTTTAATTCATTGGTCTTTCCTGATGATCAGGATATTTTTTATTTTTGTTGCATAAAAATCATCAACGAGAAAAAATTTCAAACATGTGAACTGCGCTTACACACTAAAACCATTAGCCCCTTTTGGGTTCACTTAGATTGTGCACCCGAGCACCATAAAAAAGGCATGCGTATTCACATGGCGATCAGTGATATATCGCATTTAAAAACCTTAGAGCAAGATTTAACCCTATCGGCCTCCGTTTTAGACGAATGTGCAGAGATGATTATTGTTACTGATCCTGACTACAATATCATCAAAGTTAATAAAGCCTTTGTTCAAACCACAGGCTTTATCAAAGCAGAAACACTGGGGAAGAACTATAGTATTTTACAATCAGGAAAACACAATGATCAGTTTTATCAGGAGATGTGGGCATCGCTAAAGCTCAATAAAAATTGGCAGGGTGAAATATGGAATAAACGAAAAAATGGTGAAATTTATCCTGCATGGATTAGCCTGACAACCGTCAGCAACCCTGACGGCTCACCCGCATATTATATTAGTGTGTCTTCAGATATCACCCAACGCAAAAAAGATGCACAACAAATTAACTTTATGGCTTATTACGATCCGTTAACAGGCTTACCCAACAGGATTTTATTACAAGATCGCCTCAAACAAGCACTCGTTCAGGCAAGTCGTAACCGCCAACACGGTGCTGTTTTCATATTAGATATCGACCACTTTAAAGTGATTAACGATTCTTTAGGGCATTTAATTGGTGATGATCTTCTGCAAGAGGTCGCCAAACGTTTGTCTGACTGTATTCGTGAGGAAGATACGATATCCCGCCTGGGGGGGGATGAGTTTGTCGTCTTGCTCGCCGATTTAGGCGAAGATAAAAAAAATGCGATAAGCCATGCCAGCAGTGTTGCCGAAAAAATTATTCATACCATATCAGAACCCTTCATCACGCAAGAGAACAAACTGCAGATTACCGTCAGTATCGGCATCGTGATGTTTCCGGATGATACCGACCAGATCATAGACTTGATGAAACTGGCTGATAATGCCATGTATAAAGTCAAACAAGCTGGCCGCAATAACTATAAGTTTGTTACCCCCAGCTTACAAAAAGAAGCGGATGAACGTTTAAGTGTTCAACATGGCTTACATGACGCACTCAACAGAGATCTCTTTGAACTGTTTTACCAACCACAAATTAACTTTATAACCCAGGCAGTCAGCGGCGCAGAAGCACTCATCCGATGGCAAAAGCCGAATAGCGGCTTAGTGTATCCGGATGATTTCATAACAATTTCAGAAGAAAGCGGATTGATTGTTCCTATCGGCACCTGGGTATTAGAAGAAGCCTGCCGACAAATATCGTCATGGAACACACACAAAAAACAACCGATTTCTTTTATATCAGTGAATATGAGTGTCCGCCAATTTCAGCAAAAAAACTTTATCTCTGAAATGCAGCGCATCATG
>NZ_JBFIIH010000160.1:0-7563 GCF_041601355.1 Neptunomonas sp. | reverse complement strand
GTTAAAAAAGCAGTGTTGGCTGAAGTAGAAGGCCACATGCCTGAAGATGCGATTCTGACATCGAACACATCCACTATTTCGATTACTGAGTTGGCCAAGTCTCTGAAACGTCCTGAAAACTTCTGTGGTATGCACTTTTTCAACCCGGTGGCTTTGATGCCGCTGGTAGAAGTTATCCGTGGTGAGAAAAGTAGCGATGCTGCGATAGCACGTACGGTGTCATATGCTAAAGCGATGGGCAAAACCCCGATTGTGGTAAACGATTGTCCAGGATTCCTGATAAACCGCATTCTGTTTCCTTACTTTGGTGGTTTTTCCGCCTTGTTAAAAGATGGCGCTGATTTCCGCAAAATCGATAAGGTGATGGAAGGTTTTGGTTGGCCAATGGGCCCGGCTTACCTATTAGATGTTGTCGGTATTGATACGGCTTACCATGCCGACGCTGTTATGGCTGAAGGTTTCCCGGATCGTATGCAGCACGAAGGTGAAAATGCGATTGATCGGATGTTTACATTAGAACGTTTTGGTCAGAAAAATAGTAAAGGTTTCTATCAATATGAAATGGATCGTAAAGGTAAGCCTAAGAAGCTTGCTGATGAAGAGGTCTTTACATTATTGGAGGGGGTTCTGGGTGATGCGCGTGACTTTTCTGATGAAGAGATTATCGCACGTATGATGATCCCGCTGTGCATCGAAACCGTTCGTTGTTTAGAAGATGGTATTGTTTCCTCCGCTGCAGAAGCAGACATGGGCCTGATTTACGGAATTGGTTTTCCTCCGTTCCGTGGTGGGGCTTTGTACTACCTTGATCAGATGGGATTAGCTGCGTTCTGTGAACTGGCTGAGCAATATAAACATCTCGGTGGTTTGTACCAGCCAACTGAGCGTATGAAACAGATGGCCGCCGCTGGCGAAACCTATTTCGGCGGGGAGAAATAATCATGAGTCTGAAACCAAATGACGTAGTGATCGTAGATGGCATCCGTACCCCGATGGGGAAATCTAAGGGTGGTTCTTTTCGTAACGTTCGTGCTGAAGCATTATCGGCTGCTGTTATGCATGGCTTATTGGCACGTAACCCCAATGTTAATCCGGCTGACATAGAAGATGTTGTCTGGGGATGTGTTAACCAAACCAAAGAGCAGGGCTTCAACATTGCGCGTAATGCGCTGCTGCTAGCAGGTTTGCCGCATACCGTCGGTGGGCAAACGATTAACCGCTTGTGCGGATCTTCAATGTCAGCGCTACATAATGCCGCACAATCTATCATGACCGGTAATGGTGATACCTTCATCGTCGGTGGAGTGGAGCATATGGGGCATCTGGATATTCTGCATGGTCTTGATATCAATCCAGAGATGTCTAAACATGTCGCTAAAGCCGCCCTGATGATGGGGGTTACTGCTGAAATGCTGGGCAAGATGAACGGTATTTCGCGTGAAATGCAGGATCAATTCGGTGCGCGTTCACACCGCCTGGCAAATGAAGCACGTGAAACGGGTCGCTTTGATAACGAGATCATTCCAATCGAAGGCCATGATGAAAATGGGTTTAAGCGCTTGTTAGAGCAGGATGAAGTCATTCGCCCCGAAACGACCTTTGAAGTCTTGCAAGGTTTGCAGCCTGTCTTTGTGCCTAAGATCGGTACTGTAACGGCGGGTACTTCATCAGCATTTTCTGATGGCGCATCCGGCATGTTGGTGATGTCTGCTGAAAAAGCTCAGTCTCTAGGCTTGAAACCACGGGCAGTGATTCGTTCGATGGCTGTTGCTGGCTGTGATCCTTCTATCATGGGGTATGGACCTGTACCTGCAACGCAGAAAGCGTTAAAACGTGCTGGTTTGAAGATGGATGATATCGATTATATCGAATTGAACGAAGCCTTTGCTGCGCAGGGACTTTCTGTATTGAAAGGCCTGAAATTGCTGGATCGCATGGAAGAAAACGTCAATCTTAATGGCGGTGCTATTGCATTAGGTCACCCGCTAGGTTGCTCGGGTACACGTATCTCCACGACACTGTTAAATGTGTTGGAACAGAAGAACGGTACGTTCGGTTTAGCAACGATGTGTATCGGTATGGGGCAAGGGGTTGCGACGGTATTTGAACGTTTAAATTAACGTTTACTGTCCAATACCTTGGCAGTAATACCTTCACACAAAAACCTATTAAATAAAAAGGGCCGCTGACTGATATCAGCGGCCCTTTTTAAGTTCATTGAATGGTTTGTTGAATGGTTTGTTGGGATTTTTCTGGCTTAAAGCCGCCGACTAGCGAATTGCATCCTCTGCCGCCTGATATTCATATCCCAATACGTCTGCAACGGCTTTATAGGTGACTTTGCCACGATGCACGTTTAAGCCATTACGCAGGTGCTGATCATCACTGAGTGCCTTCTGGTAACCTTTATTGGCCAGCGCCAGAATAAATGGCAAGGTTGCGTTGGTTAAAGCAAAAGTTGCGGTACGAGCAACACCGCCGGGCATATTAGCCACACAGTAATGCACCACACCTTCTTCGATATAGATCGGGTCCTGGTGAGTGGTTGCATGCGATGTTTCAAAACAGCCGCCCTGGTCAATCGCGACATCGACTATCACGGCACCCGTTTTCATCTTTTTCAAATGATCACGCGTTACCAGCTTGGGTGCAGCTGCGCCGGGGATTAATACCGCGCCGACTACCAGGTCTGCTGCAATGACTTCTTCTTCGATAGATTCAACATTGGAGTACAGTGTTTTAAGTTGAGGGCCGTAAATCTCATCGAGTTGTTTTAGGCGCGGTAAAGAACGATCCAGAATGGTTACATCTGCACCTAATCCCATCGCCATGCGAGCAGCGTTGATGCCGACCACGCCGCCGCCAATGACGACAACTTTTGCGGGTGCAACACCCGGTACGCCGCCGAGTAAGGTGCCTAGCCCACCCTGAGCTTTTTCCAGTGAGTGTGCACCAGCCTGAATCGCCATACGTCCTGCGACTTCGCTCATAGGCGCAAGCAAAGGCAAGCCTCCGTGGTTATCGGTCACGGTTTCATAGGCAATGGCGACAGCGTCAGACTCTACTAAAAGTTTTGTTTGCTGGGGGTCTGGTGCAAGGTGAAGATAAGTGAATAATAATTGGCCAGAACGCAGCATTTTACATTCGTTAGGCTGTGGCTCTTTGACTTTGACTATCATCTCTGCGGTGGCGAAGATCTCTTCAGCAGTGTCGATGATGGTTGCACCCGCCGCTTCATATAGTTCATTGGTTAAGCCAATAGCGGTTCCTCCATCGCGTTCAATGATGAGTTGATGGCCAGCCGTTACCAGCTCACGTACTCCCGCTGGCGTCATGCCAATGCGGTATTCATGGTTCTTGATCTCTTTAGGGACGCCGATAAGCATGTCGAACCTCCAGTTGTCTCATATAGTGGTCTGAGACAGGCATTTTTTATTGTTGGGGCAAAATAAATTCAGATTAGTATTATTCAGATTAGCACTGGATTGGCAGAATATTACGATGTTGTTGATCGATAATTAGACAATATCACTGCTTCTTTGGTGGTTAATGGCAATAAAAACTGTGCCGTTGCACAAAATTGGCGTTATTTATCGGGGGATAGCTCTTATCATTGCTTAAAGACCGAAACCAAAACGAAATAAGCTAAAGGCAAGCATCCCGACAACAATGGTTGTCAGCAGGTCTTTGCGGATAAACGCTGTGATGACGGCTATCAATGAAGCCAGTAATCAAGGGTTAGTGGGGCTTACCCATAGCTGCCCTTGTGGCATCAACACCGCAGGTACGATGATGGCGGTTAATACGGCAGGCGGTACAAATCCCAGGCCAGTGCTGAGCCAGGCGGGAAAATGCACACGTCCTGCAACCGCAAACAGTACATAACGTACGCTAAACGTCACAATGAACATACCAGCAATTAACAGTGCTTCATTCATGATAACTCCTTATGCATTCCTATAACTCCTTGTTGTTTTTGTTATTATGTTGCTTACTTTGTCGCACCAGCATCATTTGACAAGATAAGCCAACAGCAATCCCGGACAGCGCGGCGAGTAACAGGCCTAGTTTGTGAGGCATCGCTGCGGTAGCTATCGCCATTGCCGCCGCAACAATAACGCAGGCCCACATCGGTTTGTTTTTAAGGTAAGGCACCACCATGCCAATAAAAGTAACTGACATTGCAAAATCCAATCCCCATTGGGTCATGTCAGGAAAGAGTTCTCCTAGCGCTACACCTATAGCGGTACATAGCACCCAATTACCATACATGGCGCAAAAAGAGCCTAAGTAGAACCAGTGTGCGTTACGAAGATCATTTTGTTGAAGGTAGCGGCTACTTACTGCAGCGAAGGTTTCATCGGTTAGCCCAAATGCCATCAAAATACGCCAGCGTTGCGGCAGGTGGCGGACTTTTGGCACTAAATTGGCGGCGTATAGGATATGCCGCAGATTAACCACGAAAGTTGTCGCAATAATAATCGGCAGTGCCGCATCTGCTGCGAGTAAGCCCAGTACGATAAACTGACTGGCGCCTGCAAACACAATGATTGACATAGCGAGGGCGCCAATCACTGATAATCCGCTGGGTTCTGCCAGTGTGCCAAAGATAATGCCGAACGGTATTGCTCCGACTATTAACGGAAAGGTGGCTTTTGCGCCACCAATGAACTCATCGCGGCGCTGCTTTTTTGATGACGCAGGTGTCGTTGAAGGTAACGTTGTTGTATGCGTCATGATTGTGTGCCATTCATCACAGGGTTACCGTTATCTGGATATCGGGCCGAGAAGATATCGATGGCCCGTTAGGATGAAGAATTTTACCAAAACCAGCTTTAACAGGCTCTGATGCTGTGAAATGAATTATATACACTTGTTGCGTAATGTTTACGCAACAGGTGACTAATTTAAAGAGAACAAGTAAAAAGTAAAGGCTTGATTGTAAGCTGGTGTTTTATGATAAGAAACGGCTTTTCCAGTTGATACCTGCTAATGCCGATCCGCCCACAATGGCAGTGCAGGCTAAGAGCAGTATCCAGCTTAATTGGGCTTCTCCTGCGGCTATTAGTAACAGAACCGAGATTAGCGGCGCAGCATAAGCGAGTATGCCGAGCAGCTGTAAATTACCATGCTTTATGCCGTAGTCCCAGGTGAAAAAGGCGATGCCTACCGGGCCAAGGCCAAGTCCTGCTATTCCTGCCCACTGCATACCTGTGCTTGGCCAGACGGTAGGTTCCCATGCAAGATGGCATAGCAGCGCTAGTATCGCGGTTACGGCACAAAACCAGCCTACCGCATCGGTGGGTACAGCGCTTACTAGTCGGCTGGCAACAGAATATCCAGACCATATGAAGGCACATGCCAGCGCTAATAAGTAGCCTGCGAGGTACTCTCTTTGAAACCCAATATCACCATTACCTATCAGTATTCCGCAGCCGAACAGTGCTAATAGGGCGCCGAGTAAGTATTTCAGCCTAAAGTGCTCACCCGGCAACAGGGCTGCGAATAGCACAATTAATAGTGGCCAGAGGTAGGCTAGCAGGCTGACTTCTACTGCCGGGGCTTTTGTCATCGCGACGAAATAACAGAAGTGGTAACCAAAGTAGCCTCCCACACCCAATATCCAAGCCAACTTGGGTTGGCGCAGGTGACGTAAACCTAAGTGCCCTTGGTACCACCAGCGTAAACTCATCAAGAGAAAAGCGATACTGAAGGTCATCGCCATCATTTGAAAAGGGGGGATCTGGCCATCAGTAAGACGGGTAAATAATGCGAGTGCGCCCCATAAAATAATCGAGATGGAGCCTATGTAGGTTGCACGCTGTACTTGGGACATTACTTCACCAACAATCATATTTGAGGGAGTACCAGTGTATGTCCCGGGAAGCACTACTGTCTTTGCTGATACAGCTGAATTCTTTGGTGATCGAGCTGAATGGGTTGTTTACCTAGCTGAACGGCTTGTCGGTATGGCGAAAGTGGCGCGGTGAATGTCCGAAGTGTTTTCTGAACCGGTCGCTGAATGCGGAAAGGTTACTGTATCCGACATGATTAGCGACCTGCTGAATGCTCATTGTGGTTGTTTCCAGTAGCTGCCAGGCCTGCTGCATACGCTTCTCAATCAGATATTGCTGGGGTGTCATGCCGAGTTGTCGTCGGAACAATTCGTTCAGCTGGCGTTGACTGAGGTTAGCCACAGCAGTAAGTGTTGTGGCGGATACAGACTCACTAAAGTGATGGTCAAGATAGCTTCTCGCCGCTTCAATACGGCGGTCTACTTGCAGGGCTTTGCCGAAACGTTCTTGTAATAATTGAATGAGTAATAAAAGCATTTGGCGTTCGCTACTGGTATTTTGAGGCGGTTTGAGTAAAAGGTTCTGGTGCAGAAAAGCTACGTAGTGTGCGAGTGCACCGTCAAGGGGAATGAACGCAGGAAGCTTCTCCAGTTCAGGTGCAAGCGCGGCGGGAACATCGGCAACAACAAAGCTGTTTAGGTCAGAGGCCGCAAATTCATGATTTTGTCCTGCACAGACGATGGCCGCTTGCCGGGGGGATACCTGACCTTCCTGGTTGCCGATATTCATGGCAAGCTGCCCGGCTATAGGAAGCACCAACTGATGGTAGTCGTGCTGGTGGGATTTAGCTTCATGACTATAGCTACGCAGGTCCAATGTCAGGTTGGTGTGCTTCATTCAACATCACGAATAAGATCAGCAGGCGCTTGTTTAATAACCTCTATTGGCATACCCGCTTCAATAACCCCGCAGTTCTGTGCGATCAGGTTCTGACCAAACAGTGCGCCACCCTCATGCGCGCGGCGGTATTTTAGCATGGTTCGCAGCGGTTCCTGGTGTGGGTTGAATTCGATGGAGTGGGGTGGCAAAGTCGTCAGCTTACAGCGTTCACAAGGTGAGTGAACAGTAAAGCGGACTTCGCCAATTTGAATCTCTTGCCAGTCATCTTCCGCAAAAGGGAGGTTGCCGCTGGCAACCAGGTTGGGTCTGAATTGCTGCATAGCGATGAAGTCAGGGCAGCGCTCTTGTAGCCAATCGAGTGATGCTGTGCTGGTTAATAGCAGCGGATAGCCATCGGCAAAGCTGACTTGTTGCTCTGTGAAATCCTTGATAGGACGCTCTGTTTTTTCACCAAAAAATAGCAGTTGGCAAGGCGTGTCTAAAAATGCGCTAACCCATTGTTGTGCCTCTACACCACAATGCTGTGCTTGCATGAGCTGCTTCCATACCTCTGTTTCCCGGTAATCGTCCAGATAATCAGCTTCATGTAATTCCAGAGTGGGTGCGCCTTGGGCGGCGAGGATTACACCGCCATCAAACGGTGTTGCCATTAGTTGAGTGAGCTTGGGGTACTTGCGGGCCGTCATAAAAACCCCGTTTTCATCAGCCACCATATAACGGCGATCTCCACTTAATCCGAGTTCATCTATCCAGCCACGGCTGAGCTCAATGGGAGCACAGGACTTTACCGGGTGCTGGTGAATACTATGTAAGTAGATATCGCTCATGAACTGAATCCCTGTTGTGCTAAATAGTCGTGCTAATCACT
>NZ_JBFIIH010000159.1:0-7633 GCF_041601355.1 Neptunomonas sp. | reverse complement strand
AGATAGCGGTAACGTTTTGCTAATCCGGCAAACACAAATGCCGTACTTTCATAGGATCTGAAATGAAAAGCAAACCCGGACAGATCACGCCAGTCATCCTGTTCAGCGCGTTGCTCCTGCAGCCCTGAACACTGGATGCGTTGTAAAATATCTACCGGCAAGTACTTAAGCCACTCTCCCTGAAGATAGTCCAGGCGCCGTTGGAACTCACTCTGCCACAACGGTAGTATTTGCTGTGCGCTGACAGATACTCCCTTAAGCACTAAAGCAGCGTAAGCACCACTCACAGGATCCAGTTGGGTACCGATACGAATCACCTGAAAGCCCTGCTGCTGCCAAAAGTCGAGAAGTGCCGGCGTGACAGCAAAGGAAGCGCCTATCAGATCGCACGGCTGATTCTTATCCCTATAATGAAGAGTCTCATAATGAAGAGCCCCGCGCTGAATAGCCTCTAACAAACCACTAGCGACTTTCTGACGACGGTATTGATCCTGCACCGCGATGCGTACGATACGTAAAGCGGTAAAGCCTGCCGCTTCAGGGTACCCTTCCTGAGCAATCAATAACTGCGGTATTAAATGGCCACGAGGGCGACGACGCCCTTCCCAAATACGTTGTACCAACTCGTCGTCCAGTCCTCCTTCCTCCGCCACCAGACAAGCACCGATAATCTGCCCTGCTGACTCAGCAACCCAGATTTTAAGATTGGGGCTATCCAGCATAATGCGCAGGTCGCCTGGCGTAGTCCGGTAATGAGCATCAACCATTAATCCAAACAAGTTGCGTAACCGCTGCGGATGGGAGACTAACCATGCCGGATCAACAATCCGGTAATCCACCCTGTTAGCGCTATCTGTGTTAGAGCTGTCTGCTTGAGAGCCATCCGAACTGTGCTTCTTTATAGCCGGAGCGACCGCATCTAATATCAGTAACCGGTTAAAAAAAGGCTCTAAAGGATCATGTTCAGACCAACGTACAGGTTTTGTCAGTGTATAACACGCTAGCGAATTCACCCGATGCCTGAGTATCGACAAGAAACGTAACGCAAATCCCTGGCCCGTCCCCTCGTAACCTTGTGTAGTGGTGGCGAAAATTATTTTTGAAAACTTATCCAGATACCTGGCCAGCAGATGAACGGGAATACCCGCCGCTTCATCGACTAAAAGAATATCGGCAGCGCTCTCTTCGTTACACACATCCACAGGTAATCGGAAAATCAGGCAGGTATTTTTGTTGCGCACCTGATACCGCGTCCGTTCAAAATCAGCCTCATCTGCAGCATGCTGAAATAAACTCTCTACGGCATCTGAACGCGGGGCAGTAACAACAACATTTTTTCCCGCTTTCATAAAACCACGGGCTAAGATACCCAGCGCGGAGGATTTACCCCGGCCCCGTGCAGCGGTTAATACACAACACTGCTGACCACTGGCTTGCAGATGAAAGTGAATGTCATTGATTACTTTTTGCTGGTCTTGCAGAGCTGACGAAATTGAAGCCGGTAACGGCGGCGAAGAAAACTGTGCAGAGAACTGTGTAAAAAGTTCTGAGTTAAAACCGCTTTTCTGGTCAAACCGCAACACCGATGGTTCTTCAGTAAAGCAGTGCCGGAGGTGCTCAAGGAAGTGGTTACCGACATCCGCGCAGGTATAAGGCTCAACCAGTAAGCGTTGCTTTTCCGGGTCATCGAAAAAGTCTGCGCTCAGTGGCGCAGGTGTCAAAAACAGTAACAGTCCACCGCCTTTCAGCAATCCGGATATCTGTCCTAAGGTATCAGGATTAATACCACTAAAGCCATCATAGATCAGAAGTTCTACCTCCTGGCCCAGTAAGCGATGTGCCTGGTGGACAGGGCAAGTCTGCAAGCCGGGCCACTGTCGCGATGAAATGATAGCGTAACCTGATGCTTGGCCTTGAGTATTCAGAACCTCACGAGCTATCGCTTCAGACCACTCTGCAGAACCCGTCAACCAGCAAGGAAAGCGAATATTAGCTTGCTGTGCCACCGCCCGAATATGAGAAAAAAATTGAGAAATAGGTCTCTGCATTGTAGGAGAGGCAGGCGCCATCATAAACTCAATATGAGTAAGTGACGGGAGGATCCAGAGGTGGCTGAGCATCCGCCCAAACCTTGTTGCCACCTTCAGCTTTTGCCTTCGTCAGAAGGTGTTGGACACTGCGCATTGCTACCGAGCAATCCAGTTCAGAGGTCGGCTGAAATGTATTTAAACCTATACTGACCGGGTGTTTAATCTGCAACTGCATAACCCCCTTCAAACAACGATCCGCCAGCTGCCGGGCCATCTCATTTGTAGAGGGCAGGATCAATCCGAATGTTGTTTCGTCGACTTTAGCAACCATATCACCAGGGCGGCAAACGGTATTAATTAAATTTTCGGCCACCCGGATTGAATCATGTTCCGTTAAATAATCCACATCGAATCCGACATACATTATGCTTAATGGCACAAACTCTCTGGCACAACGACGGCACTCAATATCAACCTTCAATATAAACTCATTTGTATCCGGCAAACCCGTAACCAGGTCTTTACCTGTATTGATAAGATCGAAACGTGCCTGCAGTGCTTTATATTTTTTCAGAAAACCGGCTAATCGATAGACCAGTACCACTGACGCAAGCAGCATAGCTAAAAACAACCATAATAAAACCCGGGATGAAATTAAATCGGCCTGCACTGCGATCGTCGACAGCAAAAGAGATATCATCATCCCTGTTGCCAAAAGGAGTAGCGCTAACACATCATTAAGCGACTGTTGCTGCTGCACGTTATTCTGATCAGGTGGAGTATTAAAAAAGTTAGCCAACGCTATCCTCGTTATTCAACAAAGCTTTAATAAAAAGAAGTATAACGCAGATCATTCCAGATTATAGGCAAATTACTCAGCACTATTTTCATGACTATTGTTCAGGACTACTGCCCCCAACGATGATGTGATTGATTTAAAAAAGCCAGCTCCTCTGCCGTCGACTCTCGTCCCAATACTTGGTTACGATGAGGGAAACGCCCGAAGCGAATTATCATATCGCGGTGCTGGGAAGCGAAATCAATCGCTGAATGCACCCGATATCGATCTTTTAAAGGCACGTCCAGCAATAAACTTTCTAAACGACTGATGCATAAATCCTGCATATCTAATGATTCAGCATGTTGCAAAGGCATGTAGAAAAACATTCGCTCAGCAAACTCAAGTGCCTCATCATGCTGCTTTTCCAGGCTTTCCAGTACAATACTCCTGGCAATATCATCGCCCTTAAATGCCTCTGCCATCCCTCGATACATATTCCGGGTAAACTGATCCAGAAGAACCACCATCGCTAAACGCCCTCTGGGGGTTTGTCTCCATTCATTCAACTCACCCCGCAGAGCGGCATTAACCCTTGCACCAAATAAAGCATCTATTTCACGGTCCAGCTCTGCACCACCCTTCCACCAGATATTCTCCCTATCATTTACCGGAAAGCCGCCAACAAGATCACCAAACCAAAACTGCAATACTTCATCAATTTCAACTCTCATGTCCTGCTTCCCCCTTTACGGCTTCTTTCAATACGACTTCTGTTAACAGAAGCACCGCACACACTGTTACCAATCCACTATGATTAACGTAAAAATAATCGACTAACAAGTGACTTAAATGCCTATTCCGCATTTTTCAACCTTTCTTCGATCCCCAAACTGATTTAGAGTCATATCATTCAATGCTTTTTTGTACCAATCAGGAGCAGAGTCAATGTCACGAATACTACTGGTTTTATTAGCTCTGGGTATCATCTTAGCTGCCTATTTCTTTTTGCCACCCACACAAAAAGAGCTTCCGCAAACCACCAGCGGCACACCCGAAACACAGATTAGTCCCGCAGAAACATCGACTGATAATGAGCATACGCAAGCGTTAACACATATCAAAAATATCACCGCAAATGCAAACGTTTCTATTGATGCATCCACTGCCAGCCATTTTGTCTCAGAAGATCAGTTGATTCAGCTTCCTGATACGGCCAACGGACGCGCCTCATACGACCAGAATAACGATGTTAATAATAGCGCCGGGGTACAAACCTTTGGTGTAAAAATGCCTGTTTTTGACCCTAAAAACAAAACTATAACTAACAGCGAAGATAACTCATACCCTACGCCGTACAATGCCAGGCTGGGTAATCAGGTTAAACTGAAAGAGCTTCTGGATCAGTCAGACAGCAATGGAAAGCGTATCTTTTACATTCATGCGGTCAACCCAAATGACCGACAGGGAATCTGGGGGATTTTACAAAAAGGTTTAACCGATACCTTTGCCAAAGGGATCACTTTATCGGATAAAGATAAACTCATTAAAGCCACCATTCCACTTGAAGCAGACGAAGCATTAGCGAACCGCGAAAGCTCATTTCTGGGGAGATTACTGCACAATAAAGTAACCACCACACATATTTATAACTTCAGACAAGGTTTGTTAGGACAAAACCCTGATTTGATCACCCCAGGCCAACAGCTGATTATTGTCACCTTTACAGAAGATGAGCTGCTGGAGGTATACAACCATTACAATCAACAAGGCCAGACACCATGATCGATCTATACACGTGGGGCACACCTAATGGCAGGAAGGTTTCCATCATGCTGGAAGCTGTTCAAGCTGAGTACCGAGTCACATCCATTAACATTCTTAACAATGAACAGTTTGCCGCTGATTTTCTTCACATCAGCCCCAACAACAAAATTCCGGCCATAGTTGACTCAGACGGCCCTAATCACGAATCCATTTCAGTATTCGAAAGTGGCGCCATCCTTTTGTATCTCGCTGAAAAATATGGAAAATTCATCCCTTCCGACCCCGTCAAAAGAGTTCAGATGCTGGAATGGTTAATGTGGCAAATGGGTAGTTTTGGCCCATTTTTGGGGCAAGCTCATCACTTTAACCGTTTTGCTCCAGAAGAGATCCCTTATGCCGTACAGCGCTACAACACCGAAGCACAAAGGCTTTGGGGTGTGTTGGACAAGCGTTTGTCCAACAGAGAGTTTATTGTCGATGATCTCAGCATTGCTGATTTTGCCATCTACCCGTGGACTGCCCGGTTTGAATGGCAGAAAATAGATCTGACAACCTTCCCTCATGTAAAAAATTGGATGCAGCGCATGGAATCAATAGCGGCTGTGCAAAAAGGCATGGCAATACCCGATTAACTCACCCGAAGAATTAATCGTCCACTTTCAATTTTTAATTATCAGGAGCCACCATGCATATTTGGGTTGACGCAGATGCCTGCCCCCGTGTCATTAAAGATATCCTTTTTAGAGCAGCAGAGCGCACCAATACCCGCATGACGCTGGTAGCTAATCAGCTGATCAGTACGCCCCCCTCTCCTCTGATTAATGCTATACGCGTACCAGCAGGATTTGATGTAGCTGATAACTACATTGTTCAAAAGCTAACAGCCGGCGATTTGGTGATTACTGCTGATATCCCGTTAGCCGCCGAGGTCGTAGCGATAAATGCCATCGCGCTGAACCCACGCGGGGAACTCTATACACGTGAAAACATCAGACAACTACTGTCCATGCGGGACTTTATGGATACGTTAAGAAGCAGTGGCGTCGAGACGGGCGGCCCTAAATCATTTAATGAGCAAGACCGCAGAACCTTTGCCAATCAGCTAGATAGCTTACTTGCAAAGGCTGACTAACTCATATGCAGTAGCTCATACTCAGTCTGAACGGCCCAGCACAAAGGTTTCACCGGCACTGTTAATCACCAGATGAGCAACCCCATCAATCATCTCTTCATGGGATTGCTCAACCAGATCATAAAAAACTGCCCGACTAATCAGTCCTTCCATACCAAACCGGACATACAGATACGGAGAAGGCTCCCCTGTTACCGGATCGGTTTCGACACGAATGGGATGTTCCTGACTAGCAATCACCCGGTCTCCCGTGCGGCTGATAAAGCACAATGCCTCTCCCCTCTCATGCGCTACCTTTTCAACATGAATAAAATGAAACGGAACATCGTCAACTTTAATACCCACTTTCTCTACGGGTGTTTTTAGAAAGTAATCATCCCCTTCTTTCCATAACACGCTGGCAAATAGCGTCACCATTGCTTGACGCCCAATAGGGGTTCCCTCATAAAGCCAGGTACCGTCACGTAAAATACGCATATCAATATCACCGCACATATCAGGGTTCCACTTATCTACGGGTGGCCCCCCTTTTCCTGCGATTTTATCAATATTGCGACTCATCTCTGTAAAGTCAAATGTGGGTTTGTTTTCTACCATTTCATATGCTCCGGTGTATCGGTCATCCAACATCATCTATCCTTCATTAAATTAACTCAACTTATATCGCAAAAATTTCATCCATACAGACAAACACATGAATCCTATTCACTGTTAGAATGCGTTCATCTTAATAACTAAATAGACCAAGCACTTATGAACGCATCACTGCAAGAACGCTTTTCTGATCCACAACGTGGTGTGTACTTCATTGGCACGACGCCTCCCAGAAACAATGCATCAGCAGACCAGGTCAATGAAATTGCCGACAAGCTGCTCAACCGTCTCTCTGCAATCGACTTTGATGGTGTCATTGTGTATGACATTCAGGATGAGAGCAGCCGCATTGACAAGCCTCGTCCGTTCCCCTTTATGCAGACACACGATCCACGAGATTATTCACGTTTGCTACGTGAAAAATCTCAACACCCTGTTATCACCTATAAAAGTGTCTCGCAAAAAAACAGACAGGATTTTGATCAGTGGCTGGAAGAAGCCTGGAGCCAGTATGGCATCCGCGATATCGTTATGGTCGGCAGCCCATCATCCAATGGTGATGTTCGCCTGTCACTTAGTGATGCTTATAAAGCACTCTTCGAACAGCCGCGCAACTACCATCTGGGTGGCGTCACTATTGCTGAAAGACATGCAAAGAAGGGTGATGAGCATCAGCGTTTACTAAAAAAAGGCGATCAGGGATGCTCCTTTTTTGTCTCTCAGGCAGTTTATAACCCTCAGGCGACCATAGATATGTTGATTCGCTATGCTCGGGAATGTAAAGAAAGAGGCATAACACCACAGCGGGTTATTCTTACATTCACACCCTGCGGCAGCGCTAAAACGCTGGAGTTTATGGAATGGTTAGGGATTTCTGTACCGGAAGGAACACGCTATCGTATTCTCGACGCTCATAACCCACTGGCAGAATCGATCCGTATCTGTCGCAGTAACCTGGAACAGATAATTGAAGCATGTATTCCGCTGGGCGTGCCGTTAGGGCTTAATATTGAAAGCCTGACTAACCGCAAAGATGAGATTGATGCGGCGATTCGTCTCTTTAAACTGCTTAAAGCGACACTTGATTTGAAACTCGCTGAACGCTTTATTTAAATGCTTAATTAATTTCGATAATCAAGTAACATTTATTCACGCGTGGTCTGCACTTCTTTAAGGAGTGCTTCCATGACTTTATAACGCGCAGGATTCCAAATAATAACTTTTCTCACCAGATCCAGCTCGTACTTAACGTTCATCAGAAAATCCATTCCCAACAAACCATCAAATGCCCCCCCCGGTGCTTTATTATCGATGACAAAAGAGCGGATGTTT
>NZ_JBFIIH010000158.1:0-7785 GCF_041601355.1 Neptunomonas sp. | reverse complement strand
TGCTGATAATCAGCCTGCCCTGGCACCCCTTCATAACGGTAACCATTTTTCAGCACGACAAAGCGATCACCGCTCTTTGGATCAGTAATCACCTGCCTACCGGACTCTGCTAACACCACACGTAACTCATCGGATTGACTATCGCGTTCCGCTACAAAAATGAAATCAAGTGCTTTGCCATCTTCTTGTACACCATTGATATAGGTAGTTCGGTTACTGCCTTTACCCAAACGTTGAAAGCGCCCTGGTGTCAGGCTGTCCAGCTCGCTTCTTTCACTCTGTTTAGCGTAAGCAATTTCTATCTGTTGCCAGGATATTGGCGAAACATACAAGCTCAGCAACGTCACCACCAACGCCACACCAACCGCCGGCCCTAACGCGAACATCGTTAAGCGCTTACCGCTGACACCACTGGCATTTAACACCACCATTTCGCTTTCCAGGTACATACGGCCATAGGCAAGCAGCACACCCAAGAACAATCCCAGCGGCAAAATCAGCACCAACATACCGGGAATGCGATACGCCACTGACTGAAAGACAAACTCAGGCGACATCTCTCCGGCAGCAGCAAAGGATAAATATTTGACAAAGCGACCACTGACTATCAACAGTGTTAATACCGTGCTGACAGCCAGCGTACTCAATATGATCTGGCGTGACAGGTAGCGAAAAATAATCAATGTAAACCAGCCTGTAAGCTAAAGGGTTTATGTAAATCAACGAAAATAGTTTATAGTGCCAGACAATTAAAGGTGCCGGAAACTTCACACGGCATTATCTATCAAACCAGCATTAATGTCTTGCTTGGAGCCATCATGGATTTTGAAATTGTAAACGGTGCGGTTGCATCACTGGAAACTGAATGTTTGGTTATTGGCGTAGAAGAAGGTGCCGTACTAAGCCCTTCTGCGCAAGCGCTGGATCAGGCATCGCAGGGTTATCTGAGCAACCTGATCAATAACGGTGACATCAAAGGTAAATCAGCAGAATCCCTGTTACTACAAAAGATTAACGGCGTTGCGGCTAAGCGTATTTTGTTAGTCGGTCTGGGAAAGGCGGATGAACGCCATGACCGTAACTACAAAAAAGTGGTCAAAACCATTAGCGGCGCTATCAAATCGTTAAGCCTGAAAGAGATCACTATCGCACTGGATGGATTGGCGTCTACAACGCCGGACACCTATCGACAGGTGCGTCATCTGGTTGAGTGGACCACCGCTGAGCTTTACCAGTATGATCGGACCAAAAGTAAAAAAGCCGATGTTTACGCGATTAATAAAATCGCAATTTTACTCTCAGACAAAGACACTGAGGAAGGTGAAGGCGCACTGGTTGATGGTACCGCTATCGCCAACGGCATGAATGTATCGCGTGACCTTGGTAACCTGCCAGGCAATATTTGTACGCCGACTTACCTGGCCGGGCAGGCGAAAGAACTTGCCAACGAATATGACTCGATTACGTGCGAAATCCTGGATGAAGATGCCATGGAAAACCTCGGCATGGGCTCGCTGTTATCGGTTGGTCACGGCAGCGCTGAGCCATCACGCCTGATCATTATCAAACACAACGGTGGCGAACCAGATGCCCAGCCTCACGTTATAGTCGGTAAAGGTGTCACCTTTGATACGGGCGGCATTTCTCTTAAGCCCGGTGCAAAAATGGACGAAATGAAGTTTGATATGTGCGGCGCGGCTTCTGTCATGGGCACCATGCATGCCATCGCTGAAATGAATCTGCCGATCAACATCATTGGTGTTATCGCTGCGGCAGAAAACATGCCGGGCAGCAAAGCAACTAAACCCGGTGACATTGTTACCAGCATGTCGGGCCAAACAATCGAAGTGCTTAATACTGATGCTGAAGGCCGCCTGGTATTATGTGATGCACTCACCTACGTAGAACGATTTAAGCCGAAAACTGTTGTTGATATTGCCACCTTAACCGGAGCCGTTATCGGCGCACTGGGCAACAGTGTTTGCGGTTTGCTGTCAAATGATGATGAACTATGTAGCGAACTCTCCAGTGCAGGCGACTACGCCGATGATCGCGCATGGCGTTTACCATTATTAGACGAATATCAGGAACTGCTTGACAGCAACTTTGCCGATATCGCCAACATTGGCGGCCCGGCCGGTGGTGCCATTACCGCCGCCTGCTTCCTGTCACGTTTTACTAAAGCCTATCGCTGGGCGCATCTGGATATTGCCGGAACTGCCTGGAATAGCGCAGGTAAAGAAAAAGGCTCGACTGGCCGCTGTGTGCCATTACTCAGCCAATACCTGCTTAACCAAGCCGCCGATGAGATGACAGACGACGAATAATGTCTCAGGTCGATTTTTACATTCTGCCCGGTGCAGATGAAGACAGCCGCTACCAGTTTCTCGGTAAACTGGCGACCCGCGCGATCAGCGCGGGTCACTGGCTGTATATTCACACCGATTCTGAGCAGCTCGCCGAACGCATCAGCGAGCGTCTCTGGCAATCGGCACCCGACAGTTTTCTGGCCAACAGCCTGCCGGCAGAAAACATTCATGCGCCAATTCTCATCGGCTGGCAGCCGGAACACCTTCCAAAAACGCCCGATATGCTGGTTAATCTTTCAGCGGGTTATCCTGCTAACACAGCAGAATTCAGCCGTATTGCCGAGATTGTGATTCAATCTGACGAGGTTCTCACTCTTACCCGTCAACGCTTTAAAGAATATCAATCGGCAGGAATCCCGCCACGCATGCACGATATGCGCAAACGAAGCACCTAAACGCCTTCATAGAAACACATTCAACAGGTATAATTAGCGGTTTTACTGGCGGCCCTAGTAGCTAAATAGTAGCTATTTGCAGCAGTTTTTTAGTAGCAGCCGCACCTCAACAGACGCACTTTAACAGATGCACGTAACAGACAGTGCCAAGAGACGCAGACCACGATGGAAAAAACTTACCAGCCAAACGAGATTGAAAAGTCCTGGTACAAAACCTGGGAAGACAACGGTTACTTCGCACCTTCTGGCGAAGGCGAATCATATTGCATCATGATTCCACCGCCGAACGTCACCGGCAGCCTGCACATGGGCCACGCATTCCAGCATACCATCATGGATGCACTCACACGCTACAAGCGTATGCAAGGCAAAAATACCCTATGGCAAGTGGGTACCGACCACGCTGGCATTGCCACGCAAATGGTGGTTGAGCGTAAACTCGCCGCAGAAGAACAGAAAACCCGTCACGATTTAGGCCGTGATGCCTTCATCGAAAAGATCTGGGAATGGAAAGAAGAGTCCGGCGATACGATTACGCGCCAAATGCGTCGCTTAGGCGATTCGGTCGATTGGCCGAGCGAGCGTTTCACCATGGATTCCGGTTTTTACAACGCCGTACAGGAAGCATTTATCAGCATGTACGACGATAAGCTGATCTATCGTGGCAAACGTCTGGTCAACTGGGATCCTAAACTACACACTGCCATTTCGGATCTGGAAGTAGAGAACCGCGAAGTTCAGGGTAAAATGTGGTATCTGCGCTACCCTCTGGCCGATGGCGCTAAAACCGCTGATGGCAAAGACTATCTGGTCGTCGGAACCACACGACCGGAAACTATGCTGGGCGATACCGCCGTTGCAGTTAACCCGGAAGACAGCCGCTTTCAGAGTCTTGTGGGTCAATTCATCGAACTGCCACTGGTTGGCCGCCGCATCCCAATTATCAGCGATGAATACGCCGATATGGAAAAAGGCACCGGCTGTGTAAAAATCACGCCGGCACACGACTTCAACGATAATGAAGTCGGCAAACGCTGCAAACTACCCATGATCAACATCTTCACGCTTAATGGCGACATCCGCGACGAAGCACAAACCTTTAATTCTGACGGCAGCGAAAATCACGATCTTGATAAAACCCTGCCAGAGAAATACCGTGGCATGGAGCGCTTCGCTGCACGTAAAGCAATTGTCGCCGACATTGAAGCACGTGAACTGCTGGTGAAAATTGAAGAGAACAGCATGACGATTCCCTACGGAGATCGTGGTGGCGTTGTCATTGAGCCGATGCTGACCGACCAGTGGTTTGCCGATGCGAAAACACTGGCAAAACCAGCCATTGATGCGGTTAAAAATGGCGACATCAAATTTGTCCCTAAACAGTACGAAAATATGTACTTCGCCTGGATGAACGACATTCAGGATTGGTGCATCTCGCGTCAACTCTGGTGGGGCCACCGCATTCCGGCGTTCTACGATAATCAGGGCAATGTCTACGTCGCGAAAGATGCGGATGCCGCACGCGCAAAATATGGTTTAGACCTGGAAACAGAACTGCGTCAGGACGACGACGTACTGGACACCTGGTTCAGCTCAGGCCTGTGGACATTCGGCACACTTGGCTGGCCGGAAAACACTGAACGCCTGCAGACATTCCACCCGACTGACGTATTGGTGACCGGTTTCGACATCATCTTCTTCTGGGTTGCCCGCATGATGATGATGACCATGCATCTGGTCAAAGATGAAAACGGTAAACCACAGATCCCGTTCAAAACCGTTTATGTCACCGGGTTGATCCGCGACGAAAACGGCGACAAAATGTCGAAGTCCAAGGGTAATGTCCTTGATCCTCTGGATATGATTGATGGTATCGACCTGAATACCCTGCTGGAAAAACGTACCGGTAACATGATGCAGCCGCAACTGGCTGAAAAAATTGCCAAACGCACTGAGAAACAATTCCCTGAAGGTATTGCCGCACACGGCACCGATGCACTGCGCTTTACACTGGCCGCACTGGCATCGACTGGCCGCGACATCAACTGGGATGTGAAGCGATTGGAAGGTTACCGTAACTTCTGCAATAAAATCTGGAACGCCGCTCGCTATGTACAGATGAACACCGAAGGTGAAGATTGCGGCCAGATCCTAATTGATGGCAAGGCCGGCGCAGTTGAGCTTTCTTTAGCGGATCGCTGGATCAGCAGCCGCTTGCAAAAATTAGAAGCCGACGTCACCAAACACTTTGATGAATACCGTTTCGATCTCGCCTCTCAGACGCTGTACGACTTCATCTGGAACGAATACTGCGGCTGGTATCTGGAACTATCCAAACCCGTATTGTGGGACGAAAATGCCTCAGCAGAAGCCAAGCGTGGTACACGCCGCACACTGGTACGCGCCCTCGAAGTACTGATGCGCCTGACCCACCCGATCATGCCGTACATCACCGAAGAGATCTGGCAGTCGATTAAAGATGAAGCAGGTGTCGAAGCAGGAGCTAAAGGCGACACCATCATGCTGCAGAGCTACCCTATCGCTGATACCGCCAAGATTGATCACGCCGCCGAAGCCGATATCGAATGGCTCAAAGGCGTTATCGCCGGTGTCCGTAACATCCGTGGTGAAATGGGCATCTCCCCTGCTAAAGGGCTGGATCTGTTACTCCAGAATGGCAGCCCAGCAGATAAAGCGCGCTTGGATGCCAACAGAAATTTCTTGTCGAAACTCGCCTCCCTAGCCTCCATCACCTGGCTAAACCCCGGCGACGAAGCACCGATGTCTGCTACACAGCTGGTAGGCGAAATGCAGGTACTCGTACCTATGGCAGGCCTGATCGACAAAGACGCCGAGCTGAGCCGTCTGAAGAAAGAGATGGATAAACTCCAGAAAGAGATCGACCGTGTAGCAGGCAAACTAGGAAATGAAAAATTCGCCTCCAACGCACCTGATGCCGTTATTGTTAAAGAGAAAGAAAAACTCGATACTGCGAAATCAGCACAGAAAAAGCTGACCGAGCAGTATGGGAAGATCGAAGCATTGTAAGCAGCACTTCGCTTTTTCAGGTAACTATAAAAATCCCGGCATCAGTCGGGATTTTCTGTTAAGAGCCGCTATTTTCTTTTAAAATAGTGCTCTACAGCGTGTAGCTAATAGCCGCGACATGATCTAAAAAAATACCGCTGTCGTATCATTTTACATTTCAGCATGTACTGCTCAGTAGCGCCACAGGCTGCAGTGCTCAATGGTTAGCGACACTTGTTCATCTTCCATTCAACAGGGCAGTGGCCAAATAAGGTATTGCTCAGCCGCCTGTCATTACTACACTTGGCGCTCAACACCGCAAACAGCTAAGTTAAACTATTACCCAAATGACTTGATTACGCTTTTCATGGCAGAATGTTCGTTTTATACACGTAAGTAATAAGATTAGATCTATTTGTAACGGTCACTTTAACTCGCTAATTTGGTAAAAATGAGATGTCTGCCACTAAAACCAGTTTCCGGTCGCTGAAAGCAACACTTATTTTTCCTTATGTTTTTCTCATTATCCTGCTTACCATCACTATTGGCCTGCTCTCCTATTGGGCGGGTAGCAATACAGTGTCGCGTCTTTCTGAACGCCTTTCTTTAGAGATGGTTGAACGTATTGGCCAAGCGGTAGACCACCATATGTATGGTTCCAGCGCGGTGTTAGAGGCCGCTTTTCCTGTTGGCTTAACCGCGTCCGATGACATCAGTTCTGACTTGAACGCGATGCGTACCCGCTTCTGGACAGCCACTACCTTACACACAGATCCTAATGACTATGTTTATTACGGAAATATTGCTGGTCAGGCTTATGGGCTAAAACGGCTGAATGATAAGACAGCAGAGATCCGCATTAAGACCGACGCTCTTGAACCACGTCGCTATTTCCATTTAAGTAGTATTAATGGAACGGCTGCACAGGTGTCGACTGAGAGCAGCATTTTTGATCCACGCACCCGCCCCTGGTTCAGCTCCAGAGAACAAAATTCGAATCGTCATATGTGGACATCCGTTTATGTAGACTTCTCGACTCAAGACTTAGTCGTGACGCGTGCCCGACAAGTGCTGTCACACGCAGGTAGTTTCACCGGTGTCGTTGCGACGGACGTCTCCCTCTTAAAACTCAATCATTTTATCTCTGACCTGGAAATCAGTGAGAATGGCTTGGCGTTTTTAGTAGAAAGTAACGGAGAATTACTGGCGGCCTCTAATGTGCCGAATATTAAAAAAACAGCCGATGGGAAAATGCAAAGGATGACCGTAGATGATGCAGGTGACGAGCTGATCAAAGCGACCTACAAAGTCATTCTTCCGGAGATCGCCAAACATCAACAGACCACTGCAACCGGGACAGTGACGTTTAATGACCCGTCTGGCGAAAAAATTAACGTGGCTTACAAGCATATTACCGATAATGCAGGTCTGGACTGGATTGCAGTCACCGCTGTTCCCAACCGCGACATACTCAAGGGAGTCACTCAGCAAGTCTATATGGTACTGATACTTGGATCGATTGCCGTTGTGGTTGCTGTTTTATTAGGCTTGATAATTTTAATGCGTTTCACGCGTGACATATCATCGCTGGCGCATGCGGTAATGGATAATGGTACCCCCGAGCTTTCCAGCCTGACCCTGCAAAGGAGCGACGAAATTGGCGTACTGGCGCGCTCTTTAGTGGAGATGCGGCGCGACCTTCTCACCGACTCACTCACTGGCACAGCGAACCGGGCAGCACTTGAGATATTTGTCTCTAAATTACTTAAAGTTGACGATCAGGCTCCTATTCCCTACTTCGCACTGCTGTTCATTGATTTGGACAACTTTAAGCCCTTAAACGATCAATACGGTCACCATAAAGGAGACGATGCTCTAATCGAAGTGGCACAGCGTTTTGAAGCACTGATGAGGCCACACGACTTGCTGGCGCGTATAGGCGGAGATGAGTTTGTGGTAGTGCTGACTGATAACTTTCGTCCGTTATCAGCGGA
>NZ_JBFIIH010000157.1:0-7915 GCF_041601355.1 Neptunomonas sp. | reverse complement strand
CACTTTGGCTTCTAAACGCACACCGGACATACCCAGCGGTTCTTTAATGCCTTCCTGGTTATCAATCAGGTATTCCTGCGGCAGGATGTGCAGAATTTTCTGATCAGCAGGAATAGCCACCGCACTGGCGGCATCGATAACGCGCTCCAGGTCATGATCCATTACTTCACGATCACGGACAGCGACAATGCCATGTGAGTTCAGACTGCTGATATGGCTACCCGCAATGCCAACGGTAACAGAGTGAATCTTGCAACCGGCCATCAATTCAGCTTCTTCAACCGCACGCTGAATCGATCCGACCGTCGATTCAATATTGATCACGACCCCGCGCTTCAGACCCCGCGACGGATGCGAGCCGATACCGACAACCTCGATATGGCCATCCGACATAACTTCGGCTACCAGGCACACCACTTTAGAGGTGCCGATATCCAGTGCGACGATCATGTTATGATCAGTATTCATCTAATTAACCATTAATTAATAAAATACAAAAACTTTTACCGATCTTCTTTTGCAACATTTACAATTTACTTATTGATATGGCAAATTATAAGCCAAATATCTATTAAATCCAGCAAGTATAACTATATACAGATAATAATTAACAATGTACAAAAAATCACCAGCTTATACCAATACTTATTCGGCGGCTATTTTACAAACTTTAGATATTTCTCTATTTTTCAAATAGATAGTCATTTCAGCTTTGAAATAAATGAGCACTGACCATTTAAAAGCAGCAAAATAAAACCTAAACCCAATATCTATTTTTATCAAAACTTAAATTTGAAAAAAATAAATAAATCAAAACCCAGTATTGACAAATTAATAAAACTTCAATATTTAATATTGATTAATCAAGCCAATATCAATATCTATTTTTGATTTTAAAAGCCTCAATAACTTCAACTATTTTTGTTTTTTAAACAGCGAAAAACTCCGATAAAGACATGTTTCAATATCTTATTGATGACGATCAATATAGCTTTTTAAAGGTATCATTTTATGCTTTCGCAATTGCGCTCTTAACTGGTGATAGGTTAAGCCCAGCTTTTCTGCCGCCAATTTCTGATTAAAGCGGGTTGTCTTAAGCGCATCTAATAACAACTGCTGCTCAAGCGCACCCACCTGATCTGACAATTTAGAAACCTCTGGTTGAGGGATGACAAACGGCACTTTTTTTACAGCCTCTTCACTACCTTGCAACCAACTCGCCGCAAACGGATCAATAATCAACTCATCGACAGGCTCATCAATCAACTCCTGCCGGTAAACACTTCGCTCCACTGCATTACGTAGCTCGCGAACGTTCCCTGGCCAGGCATACTCCAACATCTGACTTTTTGCATTGTCGGTAAAGCCGGGAAAGTATTGGCGTTCCAGCTCAAAACACATACTCAGCGCGAAATGCTCCGCCAGAATTAAAACATCCTGCTGGCGATACCTTAAAGGCGGAATATGTAAAACATCGAAAGCTAAGCGATCCAGCAGGTCTGCACGAAACTCTTCATTTTCAGCCATTCCTTGCAGATCGGCATTGGTTGCTGTAATCAAGCGCACATCCGCCTGCAACATGCTCTGCCCGCCCAAGCGTTCATACTCTCCGTATTCAACAATGCGCAGTAATTTCTCCTGCACTTGCGTTGAGCACGTTGCCACTTCATCCAAAAACAAACTACCACCTTCGGCACGCTCAAACCGACCCACATGACGTTTTACGGCACCGGTAAAAGCGCCCACTTCATGCCCGAAAAGCTCCGAATCAAGCAAATTATCATTCATCGAGGCACAGCTAACCTTGAGGAAATGCTGATCCCAACGTCTGGAAAGAAAGTGCACCCGCTCTGCGACCAGCTCCTTCCCCGTTCCACGCTCCCCAAGAATCAACACCGGTTTATTTAATGGCGCAATGCGGGATACCTGATCAGAGAGATCCAGCATTAAGGGTGATTCACCCAGCATTGTTTTTTTATTTGTTAGCCTCATAAGCTATATATTAGTTAAAAAAACTACTTTTTAGTTAATTTTTAACTAAATATAATCAACAAAATACCCAAAAAAATTTAAAACTGTTTAATATCAATTAGTTAATAAGTTGGCATGAGAATAGCTATGTATATTACTAAAGGCTTTTAGCTCATTGATCCGATCAGCAAAGGCCCACTAAACAGATCAGGAGAAGCACAATGGGTATTTTTTCACGCTTTCAGGACATCATTAATGCCAATATCAATTCTTTGCTGGATCGCGCTGAAGATCCGGAAAAAATGATTCGCATGATGATTCAGGAGATGGAAGAGACGTTAATTGAAGTACGCACTACATCGGCCAAAGTCATTGCCGATAAGAAAATGCTCGAACGCAGAGCGATTGCCCTGCAAAAAGATGCTGATGAGTGGGAAACGAAAGCAGCACTTGCTCTCAACAAAAAACGCGAAGATCTTGCCCGCGCCGCATTGACTGAACAGGCAGCCGCAGCAGAAACTCTTGAAATGGCACACCAGGAGCTTGATGCCATTGAGGAGCACCTGAACGACCTGAATAGCGAGATATCTCAGCTGCAGCACAAACTGGATGATGCTAAAGCTAAACAAAAATCGCTACTCGCCCGTGAGCAAACCACACGCTCTCGTCTGGAAATTCGTCGCCGCTTTAGCCGTGATAAGCTCAATGAAGCATTTGATAAATTTGAACGTTATGAGCGTAAAATGGATGATATGGAAGCTGAAGTTGAAAGCTATGACCTGGGCACTAAGGACCTTGCCAACGAGATCGAAGACCTCGAACGCAACGAAAAAGTTGACCAGGCAATGGCAAAGCTTAAAGCTCAGATGAACAAAAACAAATCTGGTGATTAATAATGTCTAGCTTCGCGTTCTTTTTCGTACCGACCGTCATCTTTCTGGGGATGGTCCTCCCTCTTTGGCTAATATTGCACTATGCCAGCAGATGGAGATCCACTAAAGCGCTTTCAGCTGAAGATAAACAAACACTGGAAGCCGCCATGAAGGAAGTAGAACGCCTTGAAAATAGACTAGAGACCCTTGAAACCATTCTCGACGCCGAGCAACCCGATTGGCAAACGCGTCACTCAGTAGATTAAGGAGGCTGTATGTTCACAGCTAAAGACCGAGGTTATGACATCGATTTATACCGCAGTACCGATAGACGCTGGATCGCAGGCGTGTGCGGCGGCATTGCAGAAAATATGCAGTGGTCTGCGACAGGTGTAAGAATAGGTGCCATTTTATTATTCATGTTTACCGGCGCCTTTGCCGTACTGGCATATATCGCTGCTGTCTTTTTGTTATCCAGCAGACCTTATGAAAGCAGCAAAACCTATCAGAGCAGCAAGGAGCGGGGAAACACATACGAAGGCGGCTTTTCCAGACAAACGCACCACCAGCACAAGCCAAACCTGAAACAGAAGATGTTTGATTACGGCGCATCGGCATCAAGCCGCATTGAAGAAATACGTACACGGATAGCAAAAGTAGATAAGCGAATTCGCGCCATGGAAGAGCATGTGACTTCACGCAAATTCCACTTCGATAGAGAGATGCGCCGCAGCTAGATTGAAATAATACAACTTAATTTAATAATCACTATCAAAATATAGAGAGCCTTCAACAATAAGGCTCTCTATGCTTTTAATGCAACCCATGCTCCCAATAGATCCAAAACCTATGCCCGCAAGACTGAGCGGCGAGAATACAACAGGCCAGTAAGACCTAAACCAAACAGCAACAGTGTTGCTGGTTCCGGCACCTCGCCAGGAGGCGTAGTCGGTGTAGAGCTATATGATTTATCACTTCCTTTGCAACTTTCATTATCATCAGGAAGCAGATCATCGCCACTACAAAAAACCTGCGAACGAATTCCCACCAAACCAAAATCAGATAAGCCCAGGCCAAAGTTGTTAGTCACCCAACTAAAGGTTTGCTGCCCCTCATATCCCTGTACACCCAAACTGAACACCAACTCCCATTGCCCATCGGGAGCAATTAACGATGGATTTAAACCACTAAGATTACAGCCATTTCCACAATTATCCGAGGCAGTATCAGTAAAAATCAAGTTAGCTCCCAATGCACCAGGCACAGTAACAGTAGTATCAACAAACCCTGCTGATGCTACCGCGCCGACAGTCTGATCACCAAAATCAACAAACAAGCCTAACGCCTCCGCATTCCACGGACTAATCGTCAGGTTATATGTAAATTTACCCGCGGTATTATCATCAACCGTGAAAATATAATTCGGAGAGCCACCTTCATTCGTCGTCCAGGTATCATAAGTCAGAACATTGGCCTGAACCGTCATTGAGGAGAGCAAAAACCCACACATCAACATGGCCAAGCTTATACATTTATCCCCTTTCATAACTTCACTCCTCAAATCAGGAATTAAAACACTCTATAAATCATCTTATGCAAAGTTTAAACCAAAAAGGCTATTTTTATAATATTCAACATGTTGAAAATAAATAATTATTTAACGAAGCAAGGGATGTAAAATTTACTGACGCCGATATAAATTCAAACAAAATACCATACTATCGTATTAAACATTTGCTTAAAACGTAAGTATAAAACACCTGTTTATGACATGAATATCAAAAACAAATAACAACCACATCCATAGGTGCCTCACGCACAATCAGCCAGGCACCACGTACCGTCTGAACCGCGGATTCCAGTCGGCAGTGCGATACAAAAAATACAAAAAAACCAGCTTCATCAGCTGGTTTTTGTTGTGTTAACCGATTAGTAAAGTGCTGTTAAAAAACCAATAGGCCAATAGAGATAATCACACCCGAGCCAAGCAAAGCCATGATGCAATACCCCATTACATCTTTAGCGCCCAACCCGGCAATAGCCAGCGCAGGCAGCGCCCAGAAAGGCTGAATCATGTTGGTCCAGGCATCACCCCAGGCAATCGCCATGGCAGTTTTTGCAGCATCAACACCCAACGCGGCACCAGCAGGCATCATGATCGGAGCCTGCACCGCCCATTGACCACCACCAGAAGGTACGAAGAAGTTAACAATACCCGCGCTTAAAAAGGTAAATAATGGGAAGGTTGTTTCGTTTGAGATAGATACGAAGGCTTCAGAAATCACCCCGGCCAATGACACACCAGAATCACCTGTTGCTGTCATCATGCCCATGATGCCCGCATAAAACGGAAACTGTAGCAGTATGCCAGCACAATTTTTAGCACCTTGAGAAACCGAGTTAAGCAAACTCTTTGGGGTACCATGCAACAAGATAGCCGAAAACAAGAAGGTGAAGTTCACAATATTCAGGTTGAGCGCAAAACCATTATTCATAAAATAATAGATGATGTAAGCAAAGCCCATTGCACCTAACAACAGGGACAATACACGGCTGTTTTCCAGACGCTCCGCCGGAGACATGTCCTCTTTATTCGGCAATACCGCTTCAACAGCGTGCTCTTCCAGCAGCGCCGCATCGATCGTCACCGTATCTTGAGCAGCAGGATGCATAAGACGATTCAGCAAAGGAATGGTAATAAACATCACTGCTAAAATAGTCAGGTTCATGGCAGAAAAGAGGGTTTCAGAAGTGGGAATAGCCGACGTTACCGCACCATTGGTGACGGTTTCAATATTGCTGCCACTGGCGATAGCCAAAGGAATCGAGCCGGACAAGCCCGCATGCCAAAATAAAAAACCACTGTAAGCAGAGGCGATTAACAAACGATAATCCACGCCTTTTACTCGTACCGCAAGCTCACGAGCAAAAATAGCGCCTAAGACTAAACCAAAACCCCAGTTGATCCAGCAAGCAACGGCACTGACCACAGTCACCAAAATAATGGCCTGGCCCGGCGTTTTAGCAACCCCAGCCATTATGGCCAACTTACGCTTAAACGTCGGAGCACTGGCCATCGCATGGCCGGTCACCACCACCATCGCCATCTGCATAGAGAAGGTTAATAATGCCCAAAACCCACCTGCCCAGGCATCAACCACCTGCATAGGACCCTGGCCTGTACTTGGCATTACCAACACAAACACCAACAGGGTTAAGACGATAGCAAAGATAAAAGGATCCGGAAGGTAACGCTGTAACAGGATGACAAAAAACTTACTTAATCGTTGCAATACGGTTAATTGCGCGACATTAGTATTCATATTTCTTCCTAATATATTGTCAGGTAGCATCGATAAGAGGCTATTTATTTTTTACGCTTTTGGCGTCTATCGGGATAACGGCAGTTGGCCCTTATCGGGATAACTGTTTTCACTCAACACGGGAGTGTCTTTTGTAACGGGTCGGCGGCTCCAATAGCTCGCCAACAATGAACCAGAAATATTGTGCCACACACTGAAAATGGTACCAGGCAGAGCCGACATAGGCGTGAAGAATTTCACTGCTAATGCTGCAGCTAGTCCTGAATTTTGCAAACCCACTTCAAAGGCAATGGTACGACATACTTTCGCATCAAAACCCAACAGATACGTCACCCAGTAACCCAGTATCAGACCAATCGAATTATGCAGAATCACCGCCGCTGCAACCACCAGACCAACTTCAACCAGTTTAGAAGAGCTTAATGCCACGACAATCGCAATAATCAGGACAATCGAAAACATAGAGATGTACGGAAAAACCGGTTCGGCTTTACGGATAAACTTAGAGAAAAAGGTATTAATCAGCACACCAGCCGCGACAGGCAGCAGTACGATTTTAAACAAGCTGATCAACATCGACGCCACGGGCACATCGACACTTTTACCTATCATCAATGACACCAGCAAAGGTGTCATTAACACACCAAGCAAGGTCGAAATGGCCGTCATAGAAATGGACAGTGCCGTGTCGCCTTTCGCTAAATAGCACATAACATTAGACGAAGTACCACCCGCCACACTGCCAACCAGCAACATACCAACGGTCAATTCGGTATCAAAGCCAAACACCATCGCGACACCAAAGGCGGCAATAGGCATGACCAAAAATTGCAGCAAAACACCAACGCCCACGGCCTTTCTGCTTTTCAATACTTGCTTAAAATCAGCCGGACTTAACGTCAGACCCATCGCAAGCATAATAACCATCAGTAAAGGAACGATTTGCGTTTTCAGACCGACAAATAAATCCGGCTGAAAAAAAGCAAGGGCAGAAAGCAATAGCGCCCAGGCAGGAAAAAGCTGAATAACCATAACATTGAACTCCATGTATCCCACTCAGTTTTACTGACGATAGGTTAGTAAAAACGAATAAGAAGCGACGATTAATTATTAATAGCCCCATTTCATCTTTCTTACGGCTAACCTGCCCGGAGGTTAATCCGCGGGCTCGTAAAATAACGATTCACGAAAGTAAGTGATGAAATGGGAGGGGCTGGATTGTACCGAAATGAAAAGGCATAAAACAGTGTTTATCGATGTTCTGAAACGCTTAAACAGAAACCAAGAAATACAAATAGTTACGGGGACAGTTTACTTAACTCCTCAACTCTGGCGAGATAAGCTGTATTTGATAAGGATGTATCAAATACAAGGAGCGACACAATGGCCAGGATGGCTCGAGTGGTTATCCCAAACTATCCCCACCATATCACCCAGCGTGGCAACCGCCGCCAGGAAACCTTTTTCATAGATGATGATTACCAGGCTTACATTTCTCTGTTGAGCAATGCTAAAAAGCAGGCAGGCATAGATTCACGCCCATCTGGTGGTGGTTCCCGAACACAAAGTGGGCTGAATTAAGTAAACTGTCCCCGGAATTACGCAACGTGATAAGTCTTTTGTTTAATTTGACTGGCTGGCAAGTAACCTAAAATCAGCTTCATATTTTTCCAATTTTTTAAGCAGAGACTGTTTTTGATTGGCATCTAAACTGTTAAAAAAATTTACAATAAAAACAGTGGTGACTTG
>NZ_JBFIIH010000156.1:0-7956 GCF_041601355.1 Neptunomonas sp. | reverse complement strand
GCCATTCATCAGGACGTTGCTTTTTATGCTGTAAAATACGTGCTTTCATCTCATCGTCATAGGCCTGAGCGGTAGCGATGTAGATCACTTCTTTACCACTCGCACTGGCCAATTTTTCTGCATAGCGGCTTTTTCCAGAGCGGGCACCCCCTAAAATAAATCGAATCATGCGCTGTCCTTGTTCTTGCTCATGCTCATGCTCATGCTCTTACTCGCATTCTCAGCATGGAGCAGCCCAAAAATGGCATCCATATCGAGGTGTTGTTCAAGCGTATCTGCCAAACGATCCAAATCCTGATCACGTCGCTGCTGATAATCAAATACAGCAATATTGCTCAGACCCGCCCACTGTAAAACCTGATCAACCACGGCGGCTGATTCAAACAAGCCATGCAGATAGGTGCCTGCAATATTGCCGTCAATCGATAGCGCACCGTCTGGCGTCCCATCCGAAAAATGGATCAAGGGTAAGCTCAGAGCTTCACCTGAAGAAATACCACAGTGAATTTCATAACCTTCCACCCCCACCGGCTCACTCCCCTGAATACAAAATGATCCCGTCTGAGTAGTCAGGTGTTTCTTGGCATACAGCCGTGTATTCATCGCCAGCCAGCCTAAACCTGTGGAGCAACCAGCCTCCCCTTCAATAGCATCAGAATCATCTATCTCATGTCCCAACATCTGAAAGCCAGCGCAGATCCCCAGCATTTTCCCCCCATAACGCAGGTGCTTATTCATCGCCTTATCCCAACCTTGAGCACGTAACCACTCAAGGTCATGACGGACCGATTTTGAACCGGGAATAATTATAAGATCAGCCGCTGGAATAGCCTGATCAGGCCCGACATAAATCAGCTCGACTGACGGGTGTAAACGCAAAGGGTCAAAGTCTGTATGGTTACTGATATGCGGCAGAACCGGCACAATGACGCGTAATACCTGTGTAGCAACGTCTAATGGATCGATAGGTTGAACTGCCGATATGCCATCCTCAGCTTCGAGATGAAACCCGTGCAAGTAAGGCAGAACCCCAAGCACGGGTTTACCGGTATAATCTTCAAGCCAGTCGAGTCCGGATTCCAATAACGTGATATCACCACGAAATCGATTAATCACAAATCCTTTAACCCGCGCCTGCTCAGTCTTGGATAATAGCGCCAGAGTGCCTACTAAATGAGCAAACACCCCGCCTTTATCAATATCGGCAATAATAATCACCGGGCAATCTTCACGCTCAGCGAAGCCCATATTGGCAATATCATTTTCGCGTAAGTTGATTTCGGCGGGCGAACCCGCACCTTCTACAATCACATAGCGATAAATGCTACGTAAGCGCTGGTGCGACACCTCAACAGCCTTCCAGGCCAGCTGCTTATAATCATGATAAACCGTGGCCTCCATGTTAATCAGAGGCTTACCATGAATAATGACTTGCGCACCGGTATCGCTGTTAGGCTTTAATAAAACGGGGTTCATATCAATGTGTGGTGCCAGCCCACAGGCATACGCCTGCACGGCCTGGGCCCGGCCTATTTCGCCCCCGTCGGCGGTGACTGCACTGTTAAGCGCCATGTTCTGGGGTTTAAAGGGAGCTACAGACAAACCCTGGCGCCACAAAACCCGACATAATCCCGCCACCAGGGTACTTTTTCCAGCATCCGAGGTGGTACCCTGAACCATTAACGTACCTGTACTTTTCATCGTTTCAACTCTATCAATGCCGATTCAAGTCGCTGCCATGCGATTTCATTTGCGGGCAATCCCACACGCAGCGCTTCATGTTGCTCAAAGTAACGAATAAGAATCCCCTGTCGGGCAAGCTGCTGATAAATATCAGCCGCCAATCCTTTATGACTTTCACTCAGGTCTACTGTGCAAAATAGTGGTGTCGATAGACAGACAAAAGCCGGTTGCTGTAGCGGCTGTGTTAACAGCTCTGTCAGGCATTGGGTTATCAGCTCTGTCAGGCGCAGGCCTTCAGCAAAGAGCCGTTGTCTCATCTGTGATTGCCAAGCATAATCCTGTAACGAAATTGCACCTGCCCACCGGGCGATGCCTGAGACAGACCAGGTTCCAAGCATGGCGCTCAACCCTTCCAGCAATGCTGGCTGCGTCCAAACAAAGCCTAAGCGGATACCGGCTAAGCCAAAAAATTTTCCTACCGAGCGCAACACAATCAGGTTACTCAGCGGGTCCTGAGTGATCATTGATATCGCTTTATTTGCCGGCATCGCATCGATAAACGCCTCATCAACAATCAACCAGCCATTGTGCTTTCGCAATACTTTCAGCCATCGGTTTAAGCGCGATTTCGGTAAAAACTCAGCGGTTGGATTGTTCGGACGTATCACCACCACTACATCCAGATGCGGCAACCTTGCTTCTATCTCATCAGCAGTCAGCGCTTCAACCTGATGCCCCTGGCGTTTCCATTGACAGGCATACTCAGCGTAAGCCGGTGACAGGATTCCCACGCGGCTGATTTGGCTTATTGTGTTTCTTAATGTCGGCAGATGTTCGATAGCCACCTGGCTACCGGCCAGCGCCAGGAGATGAGCAGACCCGTAATAAGCAGCCGCTATCCTCAGCAAATTATCGCCGTCATCCGGCAATTTCTGCCAAACCGACTCCGGCACAGCGGGTAACGGGTAGCTATGCGGATTGATACCCGTAGAAAGGTCAATCCAGTGATCCATAGGAATAGCGAATTGCTCAGCCGCCTGATGCAAGCGACCTCCATGCACAGGTGCACCAATACCTGAATAAATAACAGGTTGCATCAGCGCCACCCGCCAGTGGGCAACATCTGCAGAAACAGTTCAGCTCCACAAATCAGTACCACCCAGAGTATTAAAGTCTGCGAGACTAAGCGCAGAGCACGTCGAATATCACAAACGCCAGGTAGCTGCCCCCTGCCAAGTACAGGCTTATCTTGCCAAACACCCTGATATCGCGTTGGGCCGCCCAGCAAGACGCCCAGCCCACCGGCACCTGCCGCAATCACCGGCCCGCCATTAGGGCTGGCATGTGCGGGTGCCTGTTCTTTCCAGCATTTCAGTGCACTGACGCAATCCGACAAAACGGCATAACTCAATGCCGTGCAACGGGCGGGTAAATAGTTAAGCGCGTCATCTAACCTGGCAGCCGCCCAACCAAAATTTTCATAGCGCTTAGTGCGATAACCCCACATGGCATCCAGTGTATTCACCAGACGATAGAAAACAGCGCCCGCGCCACCAGCAATAACAAACCAGAAAATAGCAGCAAAAATAGCATCACTGCCGTTTTCTAAAATCGACTCAATGGCAGACACTTCGATATTCAGCGCGTCGGGGTCACGGCTGACAATCATGGCGGTATGATGTCGCGCACTCACATCGTCTTGTCGAACCAGCGCATCGGCAATCGGTTGAATGTGATCCCATAAGCTGCGATGCCCTATGGCAAGGTACAAAAGCAATGCATTCAACACGCTATATAAACCGAAGGATTCCCACCTGCCGGGGAGCCAGTAATACAAAATAAGGGGAAGCGGCAAACAGAGCAGCGCTAACGCCAATGCGCCCAGCAACTTAAGCTTTATTGCAGATAATTGAAGCCTCTTCAGGTTGAACAAGTGTTCCACATGTTGCGCCAACCAACCAAAACCGACCAGTGGATGGCAGCGTTTAGGCTCTCCGGCCAGCCAGTCGATGAGCACGCCTAGTAACAAGGCTACACTGATCATTCGGGCTTAAAAAGCGCGATACAAGCGTCGGCTGCAGATGGGAAATAATGGTGGATGTAACTGGCGTATAGATTTCCTTTTCTGTAAACCGCTTCCGAGGTTCGGGCATAATTAGGACACAAGCCCTGATAGTCCGCCACTTCGTCTGTTGTAAAAGAGGAGTGATGGTAAGTATGCCCACGCAACACACCTTCTGGCAGAGTAACGCTCTGCATTGCCAACGCCGTCAGCCGTGGCTGCATGGCAACTGTGCCGCGAAGCACGCCAAGCATGGCGTGGGTATTCCCAGCCAGATCTGTCAGTGATTCACTCAGATACAACATCCCACCACATTCCGCCACTAAAGGCTTGTTCTGGTCGACATGGGCGTTAATAGCCGCTTTCATACCACTATTAGCCGCCAACTGTGCAGCAAATAATTCGGGAAATCCTCCGGGCAGATACACGCTGTCTACGTCGGGCAACGTCTGATCATGTAAGGGTGAGAAGAATAGCAACTCGGCACCCAGCTGTTCGAGCAGCGCTACATTAGCAGGGTAGATAAAGGAAAAGGCTTCGTCTTTAGCGATTCCGATACGCACACCCGATAACGGCTTGGGAAGCTGGTTCGACTGCTCTTCAGAACCATCGGAACTTTTTACTGCAAAACAATTCGCTCTAGGATCATTCGCTTCAAAAGTAACCGGCGCCGGCAACTCACTCGCACCCGTTGCAGAAACCATCTGCGCGACTGCGTTAAGGCGCTCATCTAAATCAGAAATTTCACTACTTTGCAGCAAGCCTAAATGCCGACTCGGTAGCTCAACATCCTTAGACCGTTTAATCGCACCGTACCAATGAATCGAACCAGGCAAGCAATCACGTAAAATTTCCGCATGCCGGTCACTGCCGATACGATTCGCCAGCACGCCTGAAAAAGGTAAGGTGTCCTGAAATGTCGCTAAGCCATGCGCAATAGCCGCAAAGGTTTGCGCCATAGCCGAGCCATCAATCACTGCTAGCACCGGCACCCCAAACAAGCGGGCTAAATCTGCACCTGAAGGCGTGCCATCAAACAAGCCCATTACCCCTTCGATCAAGATCAGATCAGCACGCAGTGCAGCATCATGTAATAAGGCACGACACTGATGCTCGCCAACCATCCACAAATCCAGCGCATTCACCGCTTCGCCGGAGGCGATCTGAAGAATCATCGGGTCAAGAAAATCCGGCCCCGTTTTAAAAACAATCACTCGCCGCCCAGCGTTACGATGCAGTCGCGCCAACGCCGCGGTTACTGTTGTTTTTCCTTGTCCCGAGGCGGGCGCGCTAATAAACAGCGCCGGGCAAGTCGCTGCAGCCTGCTTTGGCAATAACGGCTGTAATGCAGGTGATAAAGGCTGACTCATAATTCAACGCCTTTCTGTGCTTTAATACCCGCCTGATAAGCATGCTTTACGACCTGCATTTCAGTCACTGTGTCTGCAATATCTATCAAAGCCTGTGGAGCACCACGTCCGGTAATCACCACATGCTGATTCACAGGGCGGCTTTCTACCGCTTTAATGACTGCCTGCAGATCAACATACTGGTACTTAAGCGCAATATTCAGCTCATCAAGGACAACCAAAGCAATATTCTCATCATTAAGCAGCGCCTCCGATTGCTTCCATGCTTTAGTTGCCGCGGCAATATCACGCGCCTTATCCTGCGTTTCCCAGGTAAACCCTTCACCCATGACGTAATACTGCACTTCTGGGAAGCGTCGAAAAAACGCCTCTTCTCCGGTGCTAAAAGCACCTTTAATAAACTGCACAACACCCACCTGCATATCATGGCCTAACGCGCGCGCAACCATACCAAAGGCAGAACTACTCTTACCTTTGCCATTGCCGGTATGAACAAGACAGACGCCGCGATCCTGGTCAGCACGAGCGATAGATTTATCTATCACCTCTTTTTTACGCTTCATACGTGCCAGATAACGTGCCTCGCGTTGCTGTACTTCGGTCTGCTCAATCGAAGGCTCTGACAATTTTTTATCATTCATAGCGTTTCAGCCCCAGCATGGCGCGAACGCTTAAACCAGCTTAAAAAAAGATGTATAGCAAGCGCGCAACCTACATAGAAAAATACTGCTTCAAAATGAGAAGGTGAGTATTTAATTAAACGGTTGAGCATTTCAGCCATAGTTGGGTCTGCATATCGGCCAGAATAAAAATAGAAGCTGCCACTGGAAATAACCTGACAAACAGCAGTACCGAGTATCAAGCTACTAAACAGCGTCAGTGAACTGCTCCATCGCTCCTGATGGCGCTTCGCATACCAACGACCTGCCCACCACATTGATGCATAAGCCGGAACCAGCATGATGTAAGTGGGTGTGACGCAAAACGAACTAACACCACCGAAAGTAATCGCCGCAAAATCCAAAAGAAACGCTTCCAGAATCAACAGTGGAAAAGACCACAAAGGTGTAAGGTAGATACCTGCCAGAAAAAACACCGCCCAGGATGCACTCGGCAGGTGATCAATAGATGCAAAATGATGACCGCGTGTCACCGCCATCAGTAAAATCAATAATGCACCAATCAGGAATTGTGACCGTGGTTGAATATTTATCATGACAGCTATCTCTGAAATAAGTTGAACTAATGTTGTTTAGTGATTGTTTTTAAATAGATTTAAACAATCATTGAGCTTGGTACGCCAGGGTAAACAATGCCGTTGAACCCGCCTGGTTGTAACCACTTACCGTTTGGTATTCTTTATCTAACAGATTGCTGAGCCTGACCCTAACCTGCCAGACAGGTGCCAGTTGATAAGCTGCACGCAGATCGACAGTGCCGAAACCTCCCAGAGAGCTGGTATTACTATCGTTGCTGTAACGACTGCTTTCAGCATGCAGGGTTGCACCTAAAGCCAATGCGCCAAAATCACGGTCAACATTAATATTTGCAATTTTATCTGCACGACGTTGTAAGCGATTACCTTTATTATCACCCGAACGATTTTCAGGATCGATGAATGAGACGTTGCCGCTTAATGCCCATTGTTGCCATTGATAATCAGCACTGAGCTCCAGGCCACGAATACGTGCTTCGTTAATGTTACTCGGAGCCCATGTAGAAGAACCCACAGCAATAGGTGCCCAGGCGATCATATTGTCAAAGGAAGTTTGGTACAGGGAAGTTTGCCAGTTGATCCCCTTAATATTGCCTCTCAAGCTAAGCTCGACAGTATCCGACTCTTCCGGTACCAGTGCAGCATTACCACTACCCGGGTAATACAGGTCATTAAAGGAAGGCGCTTTAAACGCCGTGCCGTAAGACGCGACAAAGTCAATCACATCATTTACCGGAATACCCCAGGCGATGCCGCCAGTCGTATGAGAACCAAATTGTTCGTTATCATCAATACGTACACTGAACTGCAGATCAGACTGGCCCAGCGCTAGTTGATATTGCGCAAAGCCTGCCCAGTTATTACGCTCAGTTTCTGCGTAGCTATAACTTGATTCAATCTGATCGTTCAGATAATCCACGCCAAAAATTAACTGATTGTCATCGCCTATCAACAGATCATTCTGAACGCTCAGAGAATCACGTGTCGTCTCATAACGGCTGCTAAACGTATTGCCCGAGAAGGTTTTAGCATGATTCCAGCTGCGACCTGCAGACATGTTCACACGCCACTTTTCAGAGACCTCAAGGGTACTACGGGCACCTAAAACTTGTGTCCGTGTATCACCTTTGTCAGTGTAGCCATCGTATTCATTTTCAGAATCAGTGATCGAGAAAAATCCTTCAACTTCATGGCCACCGCTATAACGCTGGCCCACTTTTAGCTGTAAGCCGTGGTTGTGATAACCATCATCGTCACTATCACCCGTGGTTTTAGCATCAAACCCATCAGTGCTAATGCCTGAAGCGGTTACATTAAACCAACGATTTTGATCACCGCCTTGTAAACCCACTTCCGCTAAAGCCGTACCATCTGATCCTGCCGATACAGAAAAAGAAGAGGTTAACTTACCCGCACCACGACGTGTAAAGATCTGAATGACACCCCCGGCCGCATCTGAGCCGTATAAGGAAGAACGAGGGCCCCGCACAATTTCAATACGCTCGACCTGGCTCAGGTTAAGATCCTCAACACTGACCTGTCCTAATGTTGCCGAGCCGACACGTATACCATCGATCAGTATCAACAGGTCTTTAGTGGATGTGCCACGCAGATAAATGCTACTC
>NZ_JBFIIH010000155.1:0-8131 GCF_041601355.1 Neptunomonas sp. | reverse complement strand
CCCGAGTAACCCCGTGCTAACGCGTTAATCTTTAATACCATCATCAAGCGCACTGTAGATGGCTGCATAAACTGGCCGACCCCAGCCGCATGAGATAAGACAATACTGCGCTGTAGCAGCTCTAAATCGTCGCTTGAGATACGCGTATTGGCCAGCATGCCAAAGCCGGTATTGATACCATAAACCACACGGTCTTCTGCCAAGACTTGCTGGACGCTGGCGACACTCTTGGCAATCGCGTCGTGACAACCCGGATCAAGCCGCAGCTTGACGGGTTCCTGATGAATACGCCGTAAAGTGGCTAGATCCAACTGACCCGGTGTTAAGGTTAATTCATACATAGTGTCGATTCCGCTATTCATCATCTAGCATGGGCAGATCCAATGATTGCTCACGGGCGCATTGCCTGGCTAAAGGATAGCCGGCATCGGCATGTCGCATCACACCGGTACCCGGATCATTACGTAATACCCGTCCTAAACGGGCCGCCGCCGCCTCTGTGCCATCCGCGACAATCACCAGACCTGCATGCTGACTAAACCCCATGCCAACTCCCCCACCATGATGTATCGATACCCAGGTCGCGCCACCGCAAGCACTCAGTAATGCATTGAGCAGCGGCCAGTCAGATACCGCATCCGAGCCATCCAGCATCGCTTCTGTTTCCCGGTTAGGGCTGGCAACGGAGCCTGAGTCCAGATGGTCACGGCCAATCACGATCGGCGCCCGCAGCTCACCCTTGCTGACCATCTCATTAAACGCTAACGCTAAACGCGCACGATCTTTTAAGCCCACCCAGCAAATGCGCGCCGGTAAGCCCTGAAAAGCAATTCGCTGGCGCGCCATATCCAACCAGTTATGTAAGTGAGGATCATCAGGAATAAGCTCTTTCACCTTAGCATCGGTTTTATAGATATCTTCAGGATCACCCGACAGCGCCACCCACCTGAACGGCCCAATCCCTTCGCAAAACAAAGGCCTGACATAAGCCGGCACAAAGCCCGGAAAATCAAACGCATTCGTCACCCCTTCTTCAAAGGCCATCTGGCGAATATTATTGCCATAATCCAGTGTAGCGGCACCGTTTGATTGCAACGCCAGCATCGCTGTCACCTGCACTGCCATCGACTGCTTGGCAGCTTTTACGACGGCCGCTTCATCTTTTTGGCGCATCATGGCGGCATGCTCCATTGTCCAGCCCTGTGGCAAATAGCCGTTAAGCGGGTCATGTGCTGAGGTCTGATCTGTCACGACATCCGGGGTAATACCGCGCGCCACTAATTCGCTGAATATATCGGCAGCATTGCCCAGCAAGCCGACGGAAAGCGCTTTGCCTTCAGCTTTAGCCTGTTCAAGCATGCTCAATGCGCTGTCGAGTGTGTCTGCTTTTTTATCCAGGTAAGCGGTTCGTAAACGAAAATCGATTCTGCTTTGATCACATTCAACCGCTAACATGGAGAAACCCGCCATAGTCGCCGCTAACGGCTGCGCCCCACCCATCCCGCCTAAACCACCCGTCAGTATCCAGCGCCCGGCAGCGACTCCATCAAAGTGCTGTTTCGCCACCGCTGCGAATGTCTCGTAAGTGCCCTGCACTATCCCTTGTGAACCAATATAGATCCATGAGCCGGCAGTCATCTGGCCATACATCGCCAATCCTTTCTTATCTAACTCGTTAAAGTGCTCCCAGTTTGCCCAGTGCGGCACAAGGTTAGAGTTAGCAATCAGCACTCTTGGCGCATCAGCATGAGTTTGAAAAACACCGACGGGCTTACCCGATTGGATGAGTAATGTTTGATCTGCTTCAAGGCGCTGCAATACTTGAATAATTTTATCGAAACACTCCCAACTACGTGCTGCACGGCCAATGCCGCCATACACCACCAGCGATTGCGGATGCTCGGCCACGTCCGGATCCAGATTATTCATCAACATACGCATAGCCGCTTCAGTCAACCAACTTTTGCAACGTAGCTGGCTACCATGAGGCGCACGAATCACACGGGATTCATCGAGTCGGGTAAAGCTCATAATAGGACTCCTTTTCGTCTCTACTGTATTAACGGGCGATCAAACCGAGTAGTCGTGCCGCCGTGCGTGCCGTGTGCTGATCAATATCCAGTTGTGGATTCAGTTCGGCGATGTCAGCCAATTTCAACTTGCCGCTGGCTTTTATGTCGGCTATCAGTGTTTCAAGCACGTCTAAGCCAACACCTCTGGCCGCAGGGGCACTTACCCCGGGCGCTATGGCCGCAGGTAGTACATCAAGATCTATGGTCAGATAAAGCCAGTCGCACCCTTTGATAAACGCGACCAGCTGCTGTTGAGTTTCTGATAAATAATTAATACCCATCTGTTCATCCAGGCGATAACTCACGCCCAGAGTATCGGCACGCGCAAACAACGCCTGCGTGTTGGCACTTTGCGCCACCCCCAAACAACAGTAATGAAAAGGCGTATTCTGCGCTGTGCATTTATCTGCTATCTGCTTGAATGGCGTTCCCGAGCTGCCTAATTGCTCATAAGCGCGCAAATCAAAATGCGCATCAAAGTTAATAATGCCGATCACGGGTGGCTCTGCTTGTTCATGCGCAAACTGGTTGAGTCCTTGCCAGCTGCCATAGGCCATTTCATGACCACCGCCCATAATCAGAGGAAACTGCTGCTGCTCTAACAAGCGCTTTACACAATCACCCAACTGCTGCTGTGCAGACTCCAGATCACAGTCATCACAGCGGATATCGCCCGCATCATAAACTGGCTTTGTCATGTGCCATGCGTGAGACGCCAAGGCGCGACGGATCGCCTGTGGGCCTGATTTCGCACCCGTGCGCCCTAAGTTGCGCGACACCCCCTGCTCACACGGAAAACCGAACAGTGCAACACCCGGCGCGGCCCCTTCATGCCAGGCACTCACCTGTTGGTACCAACGCGTTCCCAGCGCTCCTTCAAGGGAGTCTTCCCGGCCGTTCCACACACTCATATCCGCTACTTTAAACATCAGAAGCTACTCCCTGATAAATACGTTGTTTAAGCATTGGCACGCCTATTTGATAGGCTAACTCTGATGGATGCTGGATATCCCATAACAGCATGTCGGCAGGGGCCCCCACTACTAGCTTGCCTGTATCGTCAGATAAACCTAACGCTTGTGCCGCATTGCAGGTTACGCCAGCCAACGCTTCTTCAGGAGTTAAACGAAACAAGGTACACGCCATGTTCATCATCAAACGCAAAGAAGCCAACGGTGAGGTGCCGGGGTTAAAGTCTGTCGCAATCGCCATGGGAATGCCGGCATCCCGTAAAGCCTGAATAGGCGGCCGCTGTGTTTCGCGTAGAAAATAGAAAGCCCCCGGTAACAGGACGGCGACAGTGCCATTCTCAACCAAGGGCTGTAGCGCGCTGGCATCAAGGTATTCCAGATGATCAACCGACAATGCGCCATAACTGGCGGCGAGTTGCGAGCCTTTCAAATCGGATAACTGTTCCGTGTGGCCTTTAATCGCCAGACCGTGGTTTTGCGCGGCTTTGAATACCCGGTCGCATTGTGCCACTGAAAAACCTATCCCCTCACAGAAAACGTCGACAGCATCCGCGAGTTTCTGCTCAGCCGCGGCCGGTATCATCTGCTGACAAACCAGATCGATATAAGCGTCTCTATCTTTTGATAACTCAGATGCAAATTCGGGCGAAAACTCAGGCGGGAGCGCATGCGCGCCGAGCAAGGTGGTACAAACCTGTACAGGGAAGGCATCCCCCAATCGGCGCGCCACGCGTAACATTTTGAGTTCATCTTTAAGGGTTAAACCATAGCCAGACTTAATCTCCAGCGTCGTGACCCCTTCCCTCATCAAGGCTTGCAAGCGTGGTACTGCCAAGTCAAATAACTGCTGTTCAGAAGCGGCTCGAGTCGCCCGCACAGTAGAGAGAATCCCTCCTCCCTCGCGCGCTATTTGCGCATACGGCACACCTTGCAAACGCTGCTCAAACTCCTCAGCACGGCTTCCGGCAAAGACAAGATGCGTATGGCAATCGATCAAACCCGGCGTCATCCAGCCACCCCGCCCGGCAATACCAGCTGTTGGCAATAACGGCTCATCAACAACAGCCATGGGAGCAATCGCACTGATACGGCCATTTTTAACCGCCAACGCCATACTCTGCTGTATACCATAGGTTGCAGGGCTCATATTTGAGCTCATGCCAGAGCTTATTCCAGAGCTCGTATCAGAGCCGACAGCGCTCGACATCGTTGCCAGATTAAGATCGAGCCAGACTTTATCGGCGTCCCGAAAGTCATTCATTATCATGTTTAACCACAACAGATCATTTGTATATACAAATACAGCAGATAAACGCATGCGTCAAATAGAGAGCACCTCAAAAAATCGGGAAATGACGACAAACAGACCTGATAAAATCCAGTTCTCGCTATTTCTTATGAGATACAGAAAGGGCTTTACAATATTTGTATATACAAATAAATGTTTATAGCAAGGAGATTACAGGTGGACTAGAGAGCGCAATTTATAGCGGCTACCGGGATGTGTCAGCTGAGCAAAACTAATCAGGTGTTGTTGAGACCAGGTTCTGCGTTGCAATAACAAACAAGGCTCAGTTGGTTTGATATCGAGTAATTCAGCCACAGAGGCATCGGGCATAACAGCTTCGACAATGTGCTCAACGTCGGTGAGTGGACAATGTTGGTTTAGGTACTCGTTAGGTGTGCACTGAGTAAAGTCCTGAGCAAGATATTCCGGTGCCCAGTCCGGGTTAATATACCGCTCTTCTAACTGAAGCGGCATTTTATCTTCGTAGTGAACAATCAAGGAGTGAAAAACCAGCGTTCCAACCCTTACACCCAACTGCACGGCGACCCACTCCCTGGCAGTTTGTTCTTCTAAGCGAATCACTACACTGTGGTATTGGCGTCCACGGCTGCGCACTTCATCAGCAATATTGTTAATATTCTGTAACGGAGACTCTGCTTTTAAGTCCGTGACATAGGTGCCTTGTCCGGCCGTACGAATCAGCAAGCCTACTTGTACCAAATCACGAATGGCTTTGTTCACGGTCATTCGGCTAACTGCAAACTGATCTGCCAATGCATGCTCGGTAGGAATCTGACTGTGAGGGAGGTAATCCCCTTTCTCGATCGCATCAAGAATGAAGTTTTTAATTTGCTGATAACGAGGAATTTTGCTGCTCAAACGAAAAACTCTTTGTAGGGGTACGAAATGTTTTAATAACACTAGCGTAAAATCATACTCTTACGTGGAAAGAAGATGCAAGGCAGTCACACCTGCTGCCAGCATCTATTCGTTTAATGCGGCTATTTAACCAATTCAGCTTTATTGAATTTCGATCAACGGCAACCAGCGTTTATCTGTGTCCACTTCATCACGCTCTGCCTCACCTACCGGCGGTTCATTAAGATTATCCGGAGGTGATGCCAGCGTGTTCAGATCAATCGCCTGCGCTTCACCCTTAATCATTCCATCCACTACCTCCAGTTTGTAATAGATGCCATTCCAGAAGTTCGCGCCAAACTCTTTAGGTGTCTTGAACATAAACAGAAGATCATGCTCCAGCCATCGAAGGTCGTCAGCTGTGACTATTCGGGGTTGCTCGTAAGGATAGGCAAGATGGCACCACAACTCGGGGCCTTCAAGACATTTCATCTCTTTCATAGAAAGAAAATAGTCACGAAACTGTTCACGGTGCATGGTTAATACGTATCGGCTACCCTGCTCCACCGGCTCAAAGATGACTCGGGCAATTTCAGTACGATTGCCTGCTTTATCAAGCAGAGTAATACTCTTTTCACCCTGTAAGGCCGTGTCTGATTTAGCATCTGATGCAGCGTCTGATGCGACGACATCAGCCGACGCGTGATAGCTGAAAAGCAGACAATTCAAAACCAAATAACCCATTATCAGAGGCAATCTGCAAACGCGCCTGAGGGCTGCTGCACTTTTTATTTGTGCACTTTTTATTTGTGAACTTTTTATTTGTGCCCGTTGTATTTTTCCGGCTTTCATAATGTCACCTCAGCAGCTATCCGGCTCTCGCCTTTCTAGCTGTCACCTTGTCACCTCTCAATAAGGCCATTAACAGCTTCTCTAAAAACGTTAATGGCTTTATATGATGATGGCTATGGTACTTGAGTACTGGTTTTTAGCAGAGCATCGTCCTCCACCACTCTGAGCGCAATCAGGTCACTGTCCTTGGTAATCACCAGTGTCGGATCCACGCGCAGGCAACTACCGCCAAAATGTCCGGCCACAGAGAAGGTACATACCTGGCCGTTATAGCCTGCAATTTCCGGCAGTTTCCACAACTCCTGATAGATTTGATCCTGTGCAGAGAATCGCCCCTGCGTTTCTTCAAGCAAGCCCGTATCCGCATCATACAAGCTGATATTAAAACCACAGCGACCAGCTATCGGCTTAGTAACATAACCGCCTGTTTTAAGCTCTTCTGTTAAATCAAAGCTGGAATTAAGCAGGTAGGGATGATTAGGAAACAACATCCATAGCACCGGAAGTATCGCTTTATTACTCGGTATCAAGGTCCATAATGGCTCATAAACCATGACACCTTCACGCAGCAGAACATCTACCAGCCGGGGTGCGGCGATTCTTACCTGATCTGTTTTATAGGTGCGCAAACGCTCTGCATCATCATCACATTCAGCACGAATCTGATCTAAAGCCGTTTCCCATGCCCAGGTTTTCCACACCCAACGAATCTGCATGCCGTCAGCATCAACAACATTACCGGCTGCATCCCACGCTAAACCTTTGACACCATGAATCACTTTGCAGGGAATGCCCGCTTGCTCAATCGCTTTTTGCATATACAGCGCGTGATAGGTTTCTTCCAGATCACCATCCTGCATGATATGTAGCACACGCTTTGCATCACGGTTGTCACCCACAGCAGCATCACTGGCTTTCCAGGCTTCTATCAAATGCTCGAGTAAGCCTTCGCCTGAGCTTTCACCTTCATTACAGCCAAAATGATTAGCCCACTTCTTCTGAACCAAGCCCGCTTCCATATAACAGGATGCTGAATCACAGTTGTATTCGTAGACTTTAATACCGCGACCCGACACGCTGAAATCAAAACGTCCGGTAATCATCTGATTACGACGGTTATCCCAGGATTGATGAATCTTAGGCCACAATGCTGCTGGAATATTAAATTTTTCCAACAAAGCGTCATCTTGCAATACATAGTCGGTGGCATGCATAAACAACGCATGTAGCTCATTGGTTGCCCGTTTCAATTCACGCTGCGCGGTTTCTGACTGCACAAAATAACGATGCTGATCTTCTGGACGACTACCCAACTTATGACTGCCCATCATAGCCACGTACGCTTCTTCGTCAGGGTTGGCGATATTCAGCCACGCCCGCGACGTCTGTCCTTTATCCGCCAATTGTCGCAGCTGAAGGTCATACAGTTCAGGCTTGGGTGGTTCAATTACTTCGGCATAGGTATCGTCATCTGTCTGCACGACCCAGCCAAGAATAGTCGCATCACCATACGAGCAACGCAGCCAATAGCTGCCATCGGCGGTTATTCTTGCGGGTATTTCACGCGAATATTGTTGCCCTTCCTGCCAGACACTATGGGTGACATTTTGTTCGATGAGCCGCAAACAGGTTGGCGTGACTTCGGTAATCACAGCGACATGCCCGGTAACCTCAAACTCGCCGCCTTCACTCCAGATCAAGAGTGCACCAGGTTCAGGGTGACGCAAAGAGCCATTGCGAAATGACTTCAAAGGCAAACGGCTGTTGTCAGCGATGACGCGGACCGATTGCAAATTAAAGATTTCATAGGCCATCGCCACATCATCAAAAATGTACCCTTTATTGATATATAACCAGCGTCTCGCTAACTCAACACACTGCCACTTATATCCCATGAAAATGCCATCAACATAGCTACGATACGCATGTCGGTTTGGCAATTCATTATCGTCCGCAGAAGGATAATGTGACGAATAGACAGGCACATCACCCGAGGCAACGCCCAAAAGCGTCCCGAACTTTGAAGCGATAGGCTGAGTTTCAGATTTCATTGCTGTAATGTTCCTGCTGGAATAAAAAATCAGTGTGTT
>NZ_JBFIIH010000154.1:0-8165 GCF_041601355.1 Neptunomonas sp. | reverse complement strand
CCGTAAAACGCAATTGAGTTGACGTAAGACTTAATTGCAAAATTGTTCAGCCCATCAGTAGGTTACATCCGCCATAGTGCGAATCAGTATCTTGTCTCACAGTAAATTATGTGGATACGTTGCGTGTGGGAGAAGCCCCGATTAGTATTGGCTCTTTATGTATGAAGCGTAACTGGTTTATTTTACAGCATGTTAGATCGATGAAAATAATCAAATAATAACGATGGAGAGTTCAGGTATGTTGAATAGATTTTTTTCTGCATTGGCGCTTTCTATAGTGGTATTTATTAGTGGCTGTAGCGATGGGGAGCCGAAAGTCGATGGGCGTTGGTATACTCAATCTCAGGTTGATAACGGTCAACAATTATTTCTTGCGCAATGTGCCAGTTGTCATGGCGCTTCTGCTCAGGGAACGGCGGATTGGAAGACGCCGTTGGCCGATGGCAAATACCCGCCGCCTCCGCTGAATAGCACGGCCCATGCCTGGCACCATCCTTTGAAGGGACTCAGGCAAACTATTCAGAACGGCGGAATCGCTCTGGGCGGCAGTATGCCCGCGTTTGCTGATAAGCTTTCAGAAGAAGATCAGGATGCGGTGATAAGCTACTTTCAGAGTAAATGGCCTGCACAGATATACAGTGCCTGGTTAGAGAGAGGGGGCCTCGAGTAAATTCAGGTAATTTGACACGAAACTCATTCACGATTTAATACAGAAAAAGCAAAAATAAGCATTTTGGAGAATAATAACTAGTATTATGATTCCATGATGTTTTGAGGAAGGTTAGTACGCTTCTGGATTTAATTGCTAAGGGTGATGTTGCTGTCAGGTAAGCGTGTTGAAGAAAAGCATTGGGGTATATTTGATTGTTATTATTGGCTTTTAATCCCCATAAAAACTAGGTATTAGATGAGCTTAAGTGTTAGATTAGACTAGTTGTTAGATCAAACTAGGTGTTAAATGAGACTAGGTGTTAGATGAAAAGAGTGGCAAAAAAGGTTTTGATAGTGTTGTGTATGCTGGTGGTGACAACCGCACAGCTTTACAGCAGTGTCTTTGCTATGCCTATGGATACTGGTTCTTCATCAACTTTCAAAACACATGCGTCTCAAGCCCATGCCTCCCAAACCCATACGTCTCAAGCCCATGCCTCGCAACCCCATGCGTCTCATGTGATGCACACTAATGAAAACGTGCAAACGGTTGATGAAAGCTGTTGTGAGCTAATAGCAACAGAGAAAAACAATCAATGTACTAGCATGACAAACGGCACCACTCCGGAAAAAAGTAGCGGGCATCATTGTGATGAAATGGCTAATTGTGCTCAGGCGCATTGTGTTAATCCGGCAACCGCTAGCCTCTCAATCTATTTTTTCTATATGAAAGCATTTAGTGCATCCCACATTGCTATTAACTACTTGCTGATTGATCAGCATGGTAGTTCCTTATACCGCCCTCCCATATTCCGTTGATGAACTCAGCCGTTATTCGGTAGCTTCTCAGCGGGAGATCAAATAAGTCTCCTAACTCTCATAAATTTGTCCGAAATCATTTTCAATGATCTTGACTTGAGTGGGTGCATTTATGTCACCAATAATTTCTTTTAATGGGTACAAACGGGTCGGGAACTATGTCTTCCCATTATTAGCTTTATGTCTGTTGAGTGGCACAACAGTCCAGTCGGCATCTGCTGATTCAGAAAAACATGAGCTGTTAACACTGGATCAAGCCGTTAGCTTTGCGATTAAAAATGATATGTGGTTGTCTGGCAGCAGTTATACGCAGAAAGCAACGGCAGCAATGGCTGAATCGGCCTATCAATTACCCGATCCGACACTTTCACTGAAGATGGCGAATTTACCCACCGATACGCTGGATTTTAATCAGGAAGCGATGACGCAGTTAGTGGCAGGGATATCGCAAATGTACCCTCGGGGTGATAGTCGTCGGCTGAAGCGTCAGCAGTTGCAACAGCAAAGTGACCGGGAGCCTTTATTGCGCTCTGAACGTCAGGCACAGCTAACGCTGACCATTACCCAGTTGTGGTTAGATGCTTATCAGGCTCGAAAAAGTATACAACTGATTGAGCAGGATAGAGCCCTATTCGATCAGCTGGTCGATATTTCCCAGGCTGATTATTCCTCTGCGTTTGGGCGAACTCGGCAACAGGATTTGATCAAGGCGCAGCTTGAGCAAACTCGTCTGGAGGACCGACTGACCCGACTGCTACAGACGCAGGAGATGCTCGAGCAAAGGTTGCTTGAATGGTTATTGCCCTCGGCTAATGGCGCTACTCCATTCGGTGCTAGTCTGTCGTCCGGCTTCTCTGCTGAACTGCCAAAAATCCGCTCACTTTATGCGGAGAATTGGCCGGATAAGCCCCCCGGTAACCATGAACTGGCACGCAATCTTGTAGGCCATCCTTCGGTGCAAAAAATCGATCAGAGTATTGCAGTAGCGGGAACTGCGGTGCGTCTGGCGGAGCAAAACTATAAACCGGAGTGGGGTCTGAGCGCTAGTTATGGGTTTCGTGGAGAAGATGCCAGTGGCAGGGACCGTGCAGATCTGTTTAGCGTAGGAGTAACTGTTAGTATGCCGTTATTTTCTTCCATTAAGCAGGACCGGGAAGTTGACGCGGCCACTGCTAGCCAAGAGAAGATCCGCACTGATCGTAGCCTGATGATCAGGCAGATGATCGCCGCTTTTCATTCTGCCCGCACCCAGTTGGAACGTTTAGAACAACGCCGCAAGCTATTTGATCGCACATTAATTCCTCAGATACAGCAGCAGGCACAAGCCTCTATGAATGCGTACAAATCAGATAACGCTAGTTTTATTGAAGTGCTACGCCCGCGCATTGATGAGCTGAATGCTCAGATAGAGTATCTGGAAATTAATGTTGCGAAACAAAAACAGGTTGCTCAACTTAACTATTTTCTCACGTCAATAGATACAGTCTCAGCCAATAACTCGCTTAGCGTTTCAGGAGAAAATTAATGAGTACTACCGGCAAAAATATCGGGTTAATTGTGCTGGGTGCCGTGATCGGAGCTGCTGGTTTTGGAGCCGTCATGAACGCAACCCGTTTCTCTTCCAGTGCAGGAATTGATTCTGGGGCGGACTTAAACCCTGCGCAGGCCCCCAAAGCCAGTAATGAGCCGCTTTACTGGGTTGCTCCGATGGACCCGAACTACCAAAGGGACAAGCCGGGTAAGTCTCCGATGGGGATGGATCTTGTCCCTGTCTATGAAGAGGCGGGGTCCGCTGCTGATTCGGGCCCTGGTACGATAAAAGTATCGCCTGAAGTGGTTAATAACCTCGGGGTCCGAACGGCAGTGGCGCTGATGACTAGTATGAACTTTGAGGTCCGTACCGTCGGTTATGTTGACTATAACCAGGATGAAATTGTACAGGTGCATCCTCGTGTAGAAGGCTGGATTGAAAAAATATATATCAAAGCTGAGGGGGAGCCGGTTGAAAAAGGAGGCCCTCTTTATGAGCTCTATTCCCCAGCGTTAGTAAATGCGCAGGAAGAATACCTGTTTGCGTTGTCTCGGGGGAATCGGGACTTGATTAGTGGGGCTAAAACCCGCTTGAGTGCCCTGCAAGTACCGCAGCGGGCGGTGGATGAGCTTAGGAAGACCCGTAAAGTGCGGCAAGCTGTGACGTTCTACGCGCCGCACAGCGGCGTGGTGGATAACTTCAATATTCGTCAGGGGATGTTTGTTAAGCCGGGAATGACGTTGATGTCGATCGGCGCCTTGGACGAAGTCTGGGTGGAAGCCGAAGTGTTTGAGCGTCAGGCCAGCATGATTACTGCCGGGTTGCCGGTCTCTATCCAATTAGATTTTCTGCCTGGTGAGGATCGTGAAGGGTTCGTCGATTATGTCTACCCCGTGCTGGACCCGGTCACTCGTACATTGAAGGTAAGAATGCGCTTTGATAACAAGGACCGGCAGTTGAAGCCGAACATGTTTGCTGAAGTGGTGATCTATAAAGAGGAAACAGAAGCCTCGCTTACTGTGCCTAAAGATGCCGTGATTCGTGGTGCTGGATCCAATCGGGTGGTGTTGGCATTGGGTGATGGGCGGTTTAAATCTATTGAGGTTAAGACGGGCCGTAGTGATGGGAACTTGATTGAAATTCTGCACGGCCTGGACGCTGGCGAAGAGGTAGTTACTTCAGCTCAGTTCCTGCTGGACTCAGAGTCGAGTAAAACCTCCGACTTCAAACGCATGCATGTTGAGCAGCCAATGAATGATGACGATATGAGTATGGATGCACTTGATATGGAAAGCATGAATATGGACAGCTTGGACATGGAAAGCATGGATATGGATAGCATGAGTCTGGACGGTGCCGACAGTGAGATGAAGCAGGGTGAGAAGGTGGACCTATGATTGAGTCGATTATTCGATGGTCGGTGGGCAATCGCTTCTTTGTCCTGCTGGCCACTGCGATCCTGGTGGGTGGCGGTCTGTTTTCCCTGAAGAATACGCCGGTGGATGCTATTCCTGACCTGTCTGATGTGCAGGTGATCATTAAAACGAGTTTTCCGGGGCAGGCGCCTCAGGTTGTAGAAGATCAGGTGACTTATCCGTTAACCACGGCGATGCTGTCGGTACCCGGCGCTGAAACGGTGCGCGGTTATTCGTTCTTTGGCGATTCCTATGTGTATGTCATCTTCAATGAAGATACTGATATGTACTGGGCACGCAGCCGCGTACTGGAATACCTGAGTCAGGTTGCGCCTTCTTTGCCAGAGAATGCAAGGCCACAATTGGGGCCGGATGCCACCGGTGTTGGTTGGGTCTATCTCTATGCGTTGGTGGATAAAACCGGTCAGCATGATATTAGCCAGCTGCGTAGTTTGCAGGATTGGTTCCTTAAGTATGAGTTGCAGACGGTGCCCGGTGTCTCTGAAGTTGCCCCCATCGGCGGTATGGTTAAGCAGTATCAGGTGCGGGTGAATCCGGAAAAGTTGCGGGCATTTAATATACCGTTATCACATATCCAGACGGCTATACAACGCGGTAATCAGGAAGTGGGCGCTTCTGTCGTGGAAATGGCCGAAGCGGAATATATGGTTCGCGCTACCGGCTATATTCAGGGTGAGGAGGATCTGAAGAATATCCCCCTGGGTATAAATAAGAATGGTACGCCGCTGCTGTTGCAAGATGTTGCGGATATCGGTACCGGGCCACAAATGCGTCGTGGCATCGCAGAACTCAATGGTGAAGGCGAAGTGGTCGGGGGCGTGGTGGTTATGCGCTTCGGAGAGAATGCTCAAAAAACCATCGATGGCGTAAAAGCGAAGCTTGAAACGTTGAAGCAGGGACTACCGGAAGGTGTTGAAGTTGTGACGGTGTATGATCGATCCGGCCTGATCGATAGTGCGGTAGAAAACCTTTGGTACAAACTTCTGGAGGAGTTCATCGTCGTAGCGCTGGTCTGTATTGTGTTTCTATTTCATGTGCGCTCGTCTCTGGTTGCCATTTTCAGCCTGCCCGTGGGTATTCTGGCGGCATTTATGGTGATGAATGCGCAGGGAATCAACGCCAATATCATGTCATTGGGCGGTATTGCGATAGCGATCGGAGCGATGATCGATGGCGCGATTGTCATGATTGAGAATATGCATAAGCATATGGAACGTACGCCGTTGACCAAAGAAAATCGATGGCAGATTGTCTCAGACTCAGCCTGTGAAGTGGGGCCGGCACTGTTTTTTAGTTTATTGATCATCACCGTTAGTTTTGTTCCGGTATTTACGCTTGAGGCGCAGGAGGGTCGTATGTTTGCGCCACTGGCGTTCACTAAAACCTACGCGATGGCGGCCTCAGCGGCTCTGGCCATCACCTTAGTGCCGGTGCTGATGGGTTACTTCATCCGAGGCAAGGTGCTACCCGAACACAAGAACCCGATAAACCGACTACTGACCGCTGTTTATATGCCGACCTTGCGTAAAGTGCTGGCTTTTCCAAAAATGACGCTGATGTTTGCCTTGTTGGTCTTACTGGTGGGTATGTGGCCATTAGATAAGCTGGGTAGTGAGTTTATGCCGCCGCTGGATGAAGGCGATTTGATGTATATGCCAACCACCTATCCCGGTATCTCTATCGGCCAGGCGCGGCAGTTGCTACAGCAAACCGACAAGCTGATTAAAACAGTACCCGAAGTTGAAACGGTATTCGGCAAAGTGGGGCGGGCAGACACTGCGACTGATCCAGCACCGTTGACGATGATAGAGACCTTTATACAGCTCAAACCGAAAGATCAGTGGCGTGCCGGGTTGACTACAGATGATCTGAGAAAGGAGCTGGATAATCTGGTTAAGGTTCCCGGGGTGACTAATGCCTGGGTGATGCCGATTAAGACGCGTATCGATATGCTGGCCACCGGTATCAAAACCCCCGTCGGGATTAAAATCGCAGGCCCTGAACTAGCACAAATCCAGCAGATCGGTCAGCAGCTGGAAACTATTTTGACAGATGTGCCCGGTACCGCGTCGGTGTATTCTGAACGGGTTGCTGGAGGGCGATATATAAAAGTAGATATCCAACGTCAGAGTGCTGCTCGTTATGGCTTGAACGTCGCCGATATTCAGCAGGTAGTTGCCACGGCCATTGGCGGCATGAACGTGTCGCAAACGATCGAAGGCTTGGAGCGTTATCCGATCAATGTGCGCTATCCACAGGACTACCGGGATTCTCCAGAGCAATTAGCGTTGCTGCCGGTCGTGACCCCAATGGGACAACGGATACCCTTGGGTGATGTGGCTAACGTCTATATCGAGGATGGTCCGCCGGGTATCAAAAGCGAAAATGCACGCCTTAACGGTTGGACCTTTATAGATATAGAGGGCATGGATATTGGCAGTTATGTAGAGAATGCACAGCAGGTTGTGGCTGATCAGCTACAGTTACCGCCAGGTTATTCAGTGAGCTGGGCTGGTCAATATGAGTATATGCAGCGGGCGAAGGAGAAGTTGACTTATGTGGTGCCTCTGACGCTGGGGATTATTGTGATTCTGCTATTCCTTAACTTTAGAAACTTTGTTGAGGTGAGCATTATTATGGGTACGCTACCTCTGGCAATGGTCGGCAGTGTCTGGTTGATGTATCTGCAGGGTTATAATTTCTCGGTAGCGGTTGGTGTCGGTTTTATCGCTCTGGCTGGTGTTGCGGTGGAGATCGGTGTGATTATGCTGGTCTACCTGAATCAGGCGTATCAGCAGATGCTGGATCGTTGTCAGAACCAGCATCTTATCCCCCGCGAAGAGACGTTGCGACATGCTGTGTTACACGGCGCAGGTTTACGGGTTCGTCCGGTAATGATGACTGCAGCAGCCATTATCGTTGGTCTGTTACCTATCTTGTACGGCACAGGGACCGGATCTGAAGTCATGAGTCGGATTGCAGCGCCGATGGTGGGCGGCATGGTCAGTGCTGTCATACTTACTTTATTGGTACTGCCTGCCGTGTATTTTCTATGGCGTAAGCGATGCATCGCTAAGTTGGACATTGAAGAGTAATGGCAGGTTAGGGCTTGGATATAACGATATCAGCCCAACCTTTACCCTATTTGTGTAAGGAGAAAGTTCATGTACAGCGCTCAAGCAGAAGTAAAACCAGTGCTAAAGCCAGTGCTTAAGCTGGCCGGTAGTGGGGTTGTATTGTTACTGGCCGGCTGTGGCATGGGGATGGATGATGCATCGGATTACGCAGCACGTACTTTCTCAGGTAATGGCGAGCAAATTTACTATACCGGTAGAAGTCAGGCGGGCACTGCGGTCACTTATCAGGGAGGTACGATGCATGCTCAGATGCACAGCACCTCTTGTGCCAGTTGCCATGGAGATGATCGACAGGGGAAACGACTCTATCCAAAGTTCTGGCTGGTTGCCCCGCCTTTAACCCGGCATGCACTTACCGAAGAGCACGATGATGGTCATGGGGATCATGAGCGTTATGACAAAAATAGTCTGAAAGTAGCTATCCGGCATGGGCTTGATCCTGCTGGAAAAGCATTGAATACAGCGATGCCCCGATGGCAGATAAGTGAAGAGGATATGGATGATCTGATCAATTTCTTAATAACTGACAGTCACTGATTGGAAGCGATGAAATTGAGGGTAGTGGCAGTTGCCGTTGTAGTTCGGGCAGGG
>NZ_JBFIIH010000153.1:0-8202 GCF_041601355.1 Neptunomonas sp. | reverse complement strand
CAGTGTGCCCAATTTTTTGCGAATCAGCGCCTCTTCAGTAGGACAATCCATCTGCATAATACGAATAGGGGTACGCAAGCCATTATCAACTCTCTGCGACCCGGATAGCGTACTGGCAATAGCAGGCTCAGCAGCACAGCACGACGTCACACGGTTATTATCTGTGTGATTTTGTACATGACCCTGCTCTTTCTCCTGAGGGTTATTATCGGCTACTGACCCACAACAACTGCTTATCGAATCGCGCATAGTGATTAACCTCATTCTGTCGTATGCTTAGCATTAAACACCCTGAAGCTGCTTTAGGGTCAAGCTTCAAAAGTGAATAAACCAGGAAGAAAGCAGAACGATCTTGGAGCAAACGATGAAAATTGGTGAATTAGCAAAACAGGTTGGCTTTACTGTAGAAACCATCCGTTACTATGAAAAAGAAGGATTGCTGCATCCCGCCCTGCGTGATCCGGCCAACAACTACCGCCGCTACGATCATAGCCACCTGGAGCGGCTGATTTTCATCCGTCGCTGCCGCACGTTGGCGATGACGCATGATGAAATTCAGGTATTACTAAAAGCCCGTGCTCAACCGGATGCCAGTTGTGAAACGATTAATGAGTTAATTGATGAACATATACATCATGTACAGGCCAGAATCGCCGAGCTGCAGATATTGGAAACACAGCTGATTGAGCTACGCGGCCAGTGTCGGGCAGCCCATACCACCAGCGATTGCGGTATTCTGCGTGAGTTGGATCATCCTACTGAAGACTTAACAGACCCCGCTGTAGCACATAGCCACGTGCCCGGCAGTCAATGTGGTGGCGGGCAACACACATAAACTATTCCGCGCTATCTTTACCTTCTGCTTAAGACAAAAACAGCGGCGCTAATTTATCCTCTGGCTGCTTATCTGCAACCTCTTTACCCTTATACGCCTGAACGGCGTTCCACAATGCATACCCCTGCCAGCGCTGCTCTGCCTGATCGGTTTTCTGGCTATAACTCTTCTGGCTATAACTGCGCTTATGCAGATCTGCAATCGCCTCTCGCAGCTCAGGGCTGACTCTCAAAGAGAGCTGGTTCAAATTACTACACTCTGGCCAAAACTGCTGCCCCCACTCAATCAGCGCCAATCGTGCTGCAGCGGCATTATGACTGTGACACGCTTCTTTCAAAGAAGAGAGCGACCGGTGCGGGCCGGATTGCAACTTCGCATCAGACTTTAGCGGCTGCCGATGAGCGCGCTTTTGTAGTAGCCAGACAATCAATAATGTTGCCAGGCTTCCCACCAGCGCTCCGAAGAGCGCGATCCATCCTATGCTGAGCGATTGATCGTTTGTAGCCACTGACGAAGTTTGCGCAGGAACAGCACCCACTGAATTTATTGGCGTTGGCTGCGTACGTGTTTGTGTCGCCGAGGTTGGCGCTGGGTTTTGCAAAGCAGGCTCTTGTAGCGAACTGCCTATAGGGTCCTGTGGCTTCGCTGTTGCAGAAGCTGTAGCAGGGACAGGTTGGCGCTGTACATTTTTCGCCGCCGCCACTGATATGCTTCGCGCGGCAAGTATCACTGTTTTTTCGCTGTTGCTCTTCACGTCCCACCAGGGAATGCGCACCTCTGGCAGGAACAGCTGACCTGCACGTTCGGGAATCAAGGTCACTTCCGATGTCAGCGTCGAGGTCAACACGTCATTTTCATATTGCTGGCCAACATCAGGGGTCGATGCATACTGCTTAATACCATCAATATCCGGCAAAGCGAGTTCGGCTATCTGATGGCGACTGACGCCTTCGGCTTGCAGCGTAATTGTCCGGGTTATTGGCTCCCCCACCATGAACTGATCACTGCTCCAACTATCCGTCAAGGTTAGGTTTTCTGCAGGAAGCCAGGTGTTACCAGTAAAACCGGCGGGTATCGGCTCAATTTCCAACTGATAGCCCTGTGCCGCTATCTGAATGCGGCGCATCTCACCAGGGTCAGAAAAACCGGAGAACCCGCCACTAAAAGGACTGCGGCTCTGGCGGCCCGTTTGAATCTGTCCGACGAGTCTTGCAGGGCTGATAGTCAACGCCCCGCTCTGTTGCGGTGTAATCAGCCAGGCTTGCTCAACGACGCTAATCTGACGGCCATTTAATGTTTGCTGATACTGTCGCTGATCACCCAGCGGTTCAATCAATGCCTGTCCTGCTGTGATGTCAGGGCCTTGTAAGGTGGCGTTAAATATCTGCCGCCCCAGCAACAAACTGGTTTGATAAACTAATGGCTGCTGCACTCTTGGTTGCTGGCTGGAGAGCGTTGATAACATCTCAATGCCGCCCTCTACTGCTGTGGGCTGAGTGACTTTTGACACACGCAGCGCATGTGATTCGGTCTGTTCGCCATCAATGCTGATCGACGGTATCTGCAGATCGCCCGCCCGTTTGGGTAACAGTGTCAGCACCAGCATTGTCGAACTGTCGAGCTTGCCATTACGAATGATCGTGCTGGACTGCTGGCTTCGGCCGAGCACTTCAAAATCCGCTTCCAGCGGCGTTAAATCAATCTTATTGCCATCGATATTTTTCAGATCAATACTCAGTTGAATGCTTTCGCCCTGTTCAATCAGACTGTGGTTAATACTGCTTTTAATGGCGGCCTGTAGATTAAGACTGACACACAAAAGCATAACGAAGAAGCATGCCCGCGTTCTGCTTACCATGTTTTTTCCTCTCCCGAGTTTTGCTCAGCCTGCTGGCGATACTGATAGAGAAATTTGCGACGCCATAAGCCTGCCGGATCATCTATAATTCGGTTAAGGAGCTGCTGCCTCGCTTGTTCAGATTCATCTATGGGCTGATCAGGTTGCTCTGCAGTAACACTGGCCGTCTCTTCGCCATCATGTGACCGAGCCTGATCCATCTGTTGCTTAAGATAATCTGCCGCTTGTTTCTGACCTTTATCCTTTTCTTTCGTACTATCCGTTGTTTGCTCTGTAGTTTGATTGGCCGTTTCACCTTGTAGATCTTTCTTTGCCGGGTCGGTTTGGGGTGGCGTTTCGGTCGAAGCGTTTTTTTCATTATTTGATGCCTGTTCGCCTGATTGAGTCTGATCAGTTGGCTCACTTTGCTGCCCTTGCTGATCCTGCTTGTCCTGTTTATCAGAGGATGACTGTTGCGGTTCGCCGCCCTGCTGTTGGTCTTGCTGCTGTTGATCTTGTTTTTGCTGCTGTTCCTGCTGCTTTTTCAGATCTTCCAGCAATTTTTTATTTACCTTAGCATTTTCATGATCAGGTTGTTGCTTCAGTGCCTGCTCAAACGCCGCAATCGCCTCATCAATCGCCTGCTGTTGCGCCAGAATATTACCGCGATTATACCAATCGGCAGCGGTTTGCGGCGTTGCGACGCTCTGTAATGCCGCGTCATAGTTCTGCGCTTCATACGCGGCAACTTGCTTCCAGCGCGGGTCTGCAAATGTGTCTGCAGCCGCCGCTTTATCACCCGCCTGATACTGTTCTGCGGCCTGCTGATCAGCCGTTTTCCATAAATCCTGCCATATCCCGGCTTGCGCATCCGGCGCAAAAGACAGGGCACCCAGACATATCAGAGGAAATATAAGAGGTAACATCACAGGTAACACCTGGTTCAACATACCCCGCCGAAACAGCGGCAACAACAACACAAGCGCCAGCAACACAAACCACGGACCTTCCGCTATCCAGCGTTCAACCTCAGTGGCGGCTTTGACTTCTTCGCGCTTGCCGCTGGCGAACGTGGCAATAAGGGTGGTTAAATCGGAATCATCCGCCACCAGCTGCACGGCCTTACCGCCGCCTAATGCTGCCGCTTCACGCATCTCCGGCATATTAGTACGCGCCAGTATGACCTGCCCCTGGCGATCTTTTAAGGGCCCGAACTGCGTCGGTATCGGTGCGCCTTGCGCTGACCCTACGGCTAAAATCGACAGTGTTCTTCCCTGTTGCGCTAAACGACTCGCCTCTGCCGCTATCTGCGCAGGTTCAACTTCATCACTGATGAGTAAAACGCTACCGCCTCTCACTCCCGCTTGAGCTAGCATCTCATTCGCTTGCTTAAGTGCACGATCCGCACGGCTACCAGGGGAAGGCATAATCTCAGGTTGCATCACTGGCAACTGCGCCAAAATAGTAGTGGTGTCTTCTGTTAAAGGTGTCACAACAAAAGCATCGCCCGCGTACACCAACAGTGCTACCTGACTATCCGGTAAGCGCCCCAGCAGATCTTCAATCTTAAAATGAGCCCGCTGAAGTCGGCTTGGTTTAATATCGGTCGCATTCATCGACGCTGACAGATCCAATGCAATCACCACTGCCGCGCTTTGCTTAAAGGCAGGCACAGGTTGTTGTTTCCATACCGGCTGTGCAGCAGCAACCGCAAGCAACACAGCCGCTGCAGCAACCGCAATAGCCAACAGCGGCCCTCTTTTTGACGCTGTTGGCCCTTCTTTTAACAGGCGCGGTAACAGGGCTGGATCACACACTTGCGACCAGTATTGCTGAGTACGGCCTTTCTCGCGTCGCCAGAGAACACCCATTATGGCAAAAACCGGTAACAGCAGCAGCCAGAGCGGTTGCTGGAAATGAAATGCAGCTAACATTTTAAGAACGCCTCCGCTGTAGTAATCCAGTGAGACACAGTAAGAAAATCCCACCAAGTAACGGCCATTGATAAAGCGACACTACCGGACGATAAAAGTCATCATCCTGTCCGATGGGTTCCAGCTCATTCAACAATGAATAAATCTCAGATAACTGCTCAAGATCACGCGCCCGAAAATATCGCCCTCCGGTTTTTTCTGCAATCTGCTGCAATGCCTCCTCATCAATTGCGGAGGTTCCACCACCAAAAAACTGACTGATCAACCCCCGCTGAGTTCGATCCCGGCCAATACCGATGGTATAAATCTTCAAGCCTTCTGCCGCCGCCAGTTCAGTGGCTTTATCCGGCCCAATCGAGCCTGCGGTGTTAGTACCATCAGTGATCAACACCAATATCCGCTGCTCGTTATCCATCTCTTTAAAGCGCTTCACTGCCAACCCAATCGCATCGCCAATCGCGGTTCGTTTTCCGGCCAGACCTATCTGCGCTTCATCCAGTAACTGCTTAACCGTTTTCCGGTCACGTGTCAGCGGCGCCTGCAGGTACGCCTGTTCACCAAACAAAATCAGACCGATACGATCACCTTTGCGACGCTCAATGAAATCACCGGCCACCACTTTTGTCGCGATCAGACGGTTGATCAGGCGCCCTCCCAGTTCAAAATCCTCTTCCAGCATACTTTCAGACAGATCGATGGCGAGCATCATATCGCGCCCTTCACGTTGCTGCGGAACAGGTTCACCCAACCACTGTGGCCGTGCAGCAGCCACCAGCAACAGACACCACGCCAGATAAGCGATTAAGGTGATCCATAAATCACTCCGCTGTGTGATGCTGGTCGATCCACCCACTGCCTGCTCCATGCTTTCAATAAAAGGCACCTGTAAAGCACTCTGTTTGGAATGCCGGGTAACCGGCACTAGCCAGCGCACCAACCAAGGCAAAGGCGCGAGCAACAGCAACCAGGGCAAAGCGACGTCAAACATGCTTTTGCTTCCCTTTTTTGACAGTTTTCAACCACTGACGGCAAGCTGAAAACAGTGCCGCCGTATCGTAATCAGTATCTGGACGGTAAGGACCATCTGCTAAGCACTGTAATCCCTGAGGCTGACAACCACGGCTACTACGTAATAGAAACGCCAGCCAATCATCGCCTGACAGCGCCGCCACATCCTGACGCGGAAAGAGGGTTAACGCCGTCCGTTTTAGCAGTTGATTACAGTGATTAATCAGCGCCCTCCTATCTCCATCATGCTGAAAACGCTGTTGGATACTTTTCAGCTCAGCCAATGCAGCGCGGCGCGGGTCTGCCAGGCGCCGACGAAGCCAGCAGATCATAGCGATGACGATGGTCACCGACAAAAGAATCAGCAGCCACCAGCCCGGCGCCATCGGCCACCAGCCAATCGCTTCCGGTAACTGCATCGGACGCAAAGGCAACGATTCTTTGTTCATCAGATCACTGCCTGCATAAGTGGTGATCTAAATAACGGGTGATGATGTGTCTGCCAATGCGCAAACTCAACACCGCGCAGATTACGTAAACGCTCTAATAACGCTATGCGGGCTTGAAACTGCTGCTGATAACGCTGTTGCTGCTGCTGGTCAGCATCCACTACCAATTCACGGCCGCTGCCGAAAAAACGGTAACGTTTACCCTGCGGCAGTTGCTGTTCGAGCGGATCAGAGATGAGTACCAGTTTGAGTTCACAACGCTGCGCCAGTCGCATCAGGTGCTGCTGCACCGCTTCATCAACATCATGAAAATCACTGAAGATATATAACAAAGTGCCACTGCTGATGTAACGATCCGCACCCGCCAGCACATCAGCCAACGAGGGTGAGGGCGTCGTGTTGTCTGGCATGCTTCTATCCAAGTGAGCACTGCTTCGCTCTAATGCGGCCATCATCGCCATCACCTGCTGACGATTACTACTGGGACGAAACAGTTGCTCACTGCCAGCACCTAAAATCTGCCCGCCAACCCGATCACCATTCGCCAGTGTCGTCCAGATTGTCATGGCAGCGGCGTAACAGGCGAGTACTGATTTATAATGCCCCTGAGTGGCAAAAAACATCGCAGGCCGAAGGTCCGCCAGCACAAAAACCGGACGCTCACGCTCTTCGTGATACAGCTTGGTATGTGCTTCGCCGGTACGAGCCATTAAACGCCAGTCCAGATGACGGATATCATCACCCGGCTGGTATTCGCGCACATCATCATATTCCATCCCCCGGCCACGAATATGGCTGAGATGATGACCTTCACGAATCGCCATCCGCTGTCGTCCGGGGCTACGCGCTGGCGGCCAATGACGCAAACTGAGCAGCTCATCTAACGAGATACAATGGCGCTGCGCTGGCACCGGACGTGGGCTGTTATCTGCAACAAACATGATGACCTCTTTGCCTAGGGTACGGCTACACGGGCGATCAATTCAGCAATCAACTGATCTTTATCCAGACCATTCGCCTCGGCGATATAACTCAGGCCGATACGGTGACGCAAAACACTCGGCAGCATCTCCTGAATATCATCCGGCGTGACAAAATCACGCCCCTGTAACCAGGCTTTGGCACGTACCGCCCGATCCAGCGCAATGGTGGCGCGTGGGCTGGCACCAAAGGTTAAGCTGTTTTTAAGATCGTCACCATAGGCGCCAATGTTACGCGTCGCCATCACCAGCGCGACCAGATAATCTTCCAGACTATCCGCCAGAAACACACCCATCACTTCACGCCGCGCTTCCAACAATGCCGCTTCACTCAGCAGCACATCAGAGATACCATCTTTTGGTTTCACAACATCCGTATGTTCATTACGCACCAGTCGCAAAATCAGCTTTTCCTGTTCATGCTGAGGGTAATCCACACGCACATGTAACATAAAGCGATCCAGCTGCGCTTCCGGCAACGGGTATGTACCTTCCTGCTCCAGCGGATTCTGCGTTGCCATCACCATGAAAGCGCGCGGTAACGGATAAGTTTGCCCGGCCACTGTCACCTGACGCTCACCCATCGCTTCCAACAAGGCCGATTGAACTTTCGCCGGTGCACGGTTGATCTCATCGGCCAGTAGCATATTGCAAAATAAGGGACCGGGGCGGAACTGAAACTCACCCTTTTGTGAATTAAAAATTTCTGTGCCGGTAATATCACTCGGCAACAAGTCCGGCGTGAACTGCGCGCGCTTAAACTCACCTTCCAGCAAATCACTTAATGCATGGATCGTCCGCGTTTTAGCCAGACCTGGCGGGCCTTCTAACAGCACATGCCCGTCGGTTAACAAAGCAATCAACAGGTTCTCAATCAAACCATCCTGCCCTACCACTTTACTCTGCAGCGCCACACGTAAGCGTTGTAACGTCGCCTGACGCGTGCTTGCTGTACTGACGATGCTTTCAGTGCTCTTAGTACTTTCGCTGCTATCAGCAACCACAACCTCTGCAGTCATCGGTATCTCCCAGTGACGTTATGTGTTTCAACCAGATTCAATACATTGCTCCGCGCCCAACCTGATATTTGTCGACGCAATGCTAAGCGGTGTTAAATAGACATTCTATAGATGGCGACAGGTCGAAAAAATTCAACGCT
>NZ_JBFIIH010000152.1:0-8355 GCF_041601355.1 Neptunomonas sp. | reverse complement strand
GCCGCTTCAGTGATTTCAATAACCTGATCGCCGACACCTGCCTCTTTAGCCAACTCATCAATGACTTCTGCTTCAATCAGCGTCGAGTCCATATCAAACACCACTAAACGGCGATGTCTACGGAATATATTATCTTCCTGAAAAGCGATATCCACATCTAACTCATTGGCCGTACGAAGAAACTCTTTTTGTACCAGCGATATATCTGGCGTTTCACCCCGAACCGAGAACTCTACGCAGGCCTTAGATTTTTCCGGCACATCATTGAGCAAGGATAAACGCCCGGACAGACGCGTTATCTTATCGATATTAAGACCATGTTGAGCAGCCACGTCCGTCACTGTCGCAATCTGCGCTGCGGTAATTTTACGCGCAAGCAGCGTAATAATATGGCGCGCTTTACCCTGACCTGTCACCCACTGTTCATACGCATCCTCATCGATAGGCTGAAAGCGCACTTTCATATCCATCTCATGAGTTTTGAACAAAAGGTCACGCAAAATAGGCGAAGATTCTGAAACTTGCGGTACTTCAATCAGAATACCCAAAGACAAGGTATTGTGAATTACGGCTTGGCCAATATCCAGGATGTTGACCTGAAAGCCAGCCAGGATAGACGTTATAGTGGACGTAACACCCGGTTTATCTTCACCGGATATCGTTAACAGGATAATCTCTTTCATCAAATCTTCCAGTTCAGCTTAACTACACATTATGCCAATAAATAATGGGCGGATTATACCAAAGGAAATCCGCCATGAATCACTTGCTGGTTTCAGATCACTTAGCTGAGGTTGGTTTTTTAGTCTTTTTCGAACGCCGTTTGCGCGCTTTCTTGCTTTTCCCTTCGCCACCTTTAGAAAGCGCCGCCACTTCTCTTTCAGCCGCTGACATATGCGCTTTTTTATGCGCCGATCCCTGATGCGCACGCTTAGCCTTAGCGCCAGTCTTCGCTTTAGAGCCGCCACGGCCACTTCGCTCTTTTGACTTAGGCTGATCGCCTGCGGGGCCGATTTTACCTTCAGCCAATAATTGCCGCTGACTCACTTTTGCTTTAACTTCCTGGCCGCTATTTAAGGTACCGATCAATTCAAAATCTATTTTGCGGTCATCCAGATCAACTCTTGCAACCTGCACACGCAAGCGATCACCCAGCTTAAACACTTTACGCGTACGCTCGCCTATCAACCTTTGTTTTGCCGCATCAAAGTGATAATAATCACTGGGCAAAGCGGTGATATGTATCAATCCCTCGATATAAACAGACTCAAGCTCGATGAAAAGCCCAAAGCCGGTTACCGCTGAAACCACACCTTCATACTCATGCCCTACCTGATCCTGCATAAACTCACATTTGAGCCACGCTTCGACATCCCGGGTAGCATCATCGGCACGCCGCTCTGTCATTGAACAGTGCTCACCTAGCTGCACCACTTGCTCAGTGGTGTAGCGATAGCGAAAATCAGTATTCAGAGAGAAATCATCCGGACGACGAATCGTACGCGCCTGTGAATCAGAATGAATCATGGCACGAATAGCCCGGTGTACCAGCAGATCAGGATAACGACGAATCGGCGATGTAAAATGCGTATAAGCAGGATAAGCCAAGCCAAAATGCCCATGATTCTCGGGGCTATAAACAGCCTGTGCCATAGAACGCAACATCATGGTTTGTATCACATGCCGGTCGGGACGCTCTTCGATCCATTCAGCCAGCTGCTGATAATCTTTAGGATCCGGCTCATCCCCCCCCCCCAGATTAAGCCCCAGCTCTGCCAAATATGCTCTAAGGCTCTCCAGGCGGCCGACTTTAGGGCCATCATGTACGCGATAAAGGGTTGGCATATCGGTACTACTGAGAAAGCGTGCGGTGGCCACATTGGCGCACAACATACATTCTTCGATCAATTTATGAGCGTCATTTCGTATCACAGGGATGATCTGCTCAATCTTCCTTTGCGGACCGAAAATCATACGGCTTTCGGTTGTGTCGAAATCAATCGCCCCGCGTTTAACGCGCGCGGCCCTCAAGGCAAAATATAAAGAATATAAATGTTCCAGATGAGGTACAACGTGCGAGTACTCATTGCGCAAAGCAGCGCCGTCATCTGACTCAGGCTCCATCAACATAGCACCCACTTTTGTATAAGTAAGCCTTGCCTGAGAGTTGATAACCGCTTCATAAAACTGGTAACCAGAGAGAACGCCTGCGGCACTAACAGTCATCTCACAGACCATCGCTAAACGATCCGCATTCGGATTTAGCGAGCATAAGCCATTGGATAGCAGCTCAGGCAACATAGGCACCACAAACTCAGGAAAATAGACCGAGTTGCCGCGTTTGTGTGCCTCCTGATCTAACGCCGTAGCAGGCCGTACATACCAGGACACATCGGCGATAGCGACCCACAAACGCCAGCCGCCACTGGCCTTTTCTTCTGCATAAACAGCATCATCAAAATCACGGGCATCTTCACCATCAATGGTAACAAAAGGCAGATGGCGTAAATCAACACGGTTCAGCTTGGCTGATTCTTCAACCTCGGGCGTTAAATCACCGATCTCCTGATGAATCGCATCAGGCCATTCATTCGGTATATCATAGTTATGGATGGCAACCTGAATCTCCATTCCGGCAGCCATATGGTCACCGAGGACTTCGATGACACGCCCCTGTGGCATATTTCGCTTACCTGGTTGCTGAGTAAGTTCAACGACCACCAGCTGATCATCTTCATAAACCAGGGCACTTTCAGGATCAGCAATCACCATCACCTGCTGCGTAATACGCTGATTTTCTGGTCGCAGATGCCCGAAACCAGCCGATCCTTTAAAACGGCCTACCAATTTATGCGTACAATGTTCCAGCACTTCAACGATCTTACCTTCGCGCCGCCCCTTTTGATCAACGCCGATCTCCTGCACCACCACGCGATCGCGATCAAACACCTGACGCATCTGTCGCGGGCTGATAAACAAGTCATTACCGCCTTCATCCGGTTTCACAAAACCAAAACCATCACGATGCCCAATCACTCGCCCTGAGATAAGGTCCATTTTCTTAATCAGACCGAACTCGTTTTTACGATTACTCATTAACTGACCATCGCGACACATCGCTTTAAGCCGACGGGAAACCGCTTCTATCCCATCCTCGTCGTCAACCTTCAGTTCAGCACATAGCCTGCCATGGCTGATTGGAGCCCCCCAGCTCAACAAAAAATCAAGAATATACTCACGGCTCGGTACCGGATTCTGATATTTATCAGCTTCGCGCTGAGCTTCTGGATCATTCTGGGTCCAATCTTTACTCATGACTTTCCATCCAATAGAACTACTTTTCTTAACAGTATGTCGCATAAACAAACAGGCCGGCAAGATGCCGGCCTGTGTTTTTCATATTTATGGAAGCTCGTCTATCGCTTCCTGATCATCTTTAGGCGGTGGTATTAAGTCTTCCTTACAAAGCCCCATCATAATGAGCGCGTTTGCTGCCACATAGATAGAAGAGTAGGTACCCACAAACACACCCACCAACAGCGCAATCGCAAAACCATGAATCATCTCACCACCAAAAAACGCTAATGCAACCAGCACCAGCAAAGTAGTAAGCGAGGTCATCAGGGTTCGGCTCAACGTCTGATTAAGGGAGATATTCATGATCTCCATTGAAGTTTCGTTACGTAACTTCCTGAAGTTCTCCCGAATTCTGTCGGCAACAACGATGGTATCGTTTAATGAGTAACCAATTACCGCCAACACCGCTGCCAGCACGGTCAGATCAAACTCAATCTGGAACAAAGCAAAGAAGCCGACAACAATTAAGACATCATGCGCCAGTGCCACCACTGCACCCACAGCAAATTTAAGCTGAAAGCGAAATGACACATAGACCATGATCATAAACAGCGCGAGCAGCAAACCCAGCCCGCCCTGCTCTCGCAGCTCCTCACCGACCTGAGCACCGACAAATTCATTTCGGCGTAACTCAATGCTCTGAGTTTCACCCTCCTGCAGCGCAGCCAAGACTTTGTCGCCCAACTTAGGATCATGGTCAGATCCCAAACGAATCAGAATATCAGTGGATGCGCCAAAGGTTTGCACCACTGCGCCGTCAAAACCAGCATTCTGTAATTGCAGACGAATATTATTCAGATCCGCTTCCTGCTCATAACCGACTTCAACCAAACTACCGCCGGTAAAGTCCAAGCCAAAGTTCAGGCCACGGACCGCCATCGAGCCGATTGAGACGAGCAATAAAATCACAGAAAAAATCGTGGCCAGCTTACGCAAACCCATGAAGTTATAAGTTTTTAAATGTGCAGACATTTTCAATTACCTCAGATCGACAGCGACTTAAGCTGACGGCCACCATAGGTTAAGTTGACTAACGCTCGTGTCACCAGAATTGCAGTGAACATTGAGGTCAAAATACCCACCGACAATGTAATCGCGAACCCTTTCACCGGCCCGGTTCCCATCGCAAACAAAATTACAGCGGCTAACAAGGTGGTAATATTGGAATCAAGAATAGTGGTAAATGCACGATCGAAACCCGCATTAATAGCTGACTGCGGCGGCAGACCATTCTTCAGTTCTTCTTTTATACGCGCAAATATAAGCACGTTAGCATCAACCGCCATACCCACGGTTAAGACGATACCCGCAATGCCCGGAAGCGTCAGTGTTGCCGACAGCAAGGACATGACCGCCACCAGTAATACCAAGTTAACACACAGGGCAATATTCGCCAGCAAGCCAAATACCCGATACACCACCAACATAAAGAGCAACACCAGGGCAAAGCCTATCTGCACTGAGGTAATACCCTGTTTAATATTTTCAGCACCCAGACTCGGCCCAACGGTACGCTCTTCAACAAAATACACCGGAGCCGCCAACGCACCCGCGCGTAGCAACAGCGCCAGCTCTGAAGATTCACCACCGCCATCAAGACCTGTTATACGAAACGAAGACCCCAGTACCGACTGAATAGTCGCCAGCGAGATAATCTTCTTCTCGATATAAGGGATACGCCTCTCGACCTGCTCACCATCGACAGTTTCCATCAAAGTGCGCGCTTTATGCTCAACAAAAATCACCGCCATACGCCGCTTCACCGCATTGCGCGTGGTACGCCCCATCAGCTGCCCACCCTTGCTATCGAGCGTGATCGACACCTGAGGCTGGCCATTCTCGTCAAACGTTGACTGCGCATTCGAGACACTCGAGCCGGTGATGATAATATCTCTCTCCAGCACCGCCGTGCGCCCTGGCTCATTGCGGAACTCATAGGTTTCGGTCAATGCACGGCTAACATCTGATTTTGCTTCAAGCCTGAACTCAAGATTAGCCGTTTTACCAATAATACGTTTCGCTGCGGCGGCATCTTGCACACCAGGCAGCTGAACGACAATACGATTACGCCCCTGTCGCTGTACCAACGGTTCTGCGACACCCAGCTCATTGACTCGATTACGCAAGGTTGTCAGGTTCTGCTTGATCGCATAATCTTCGATCGCACTCGTTGTTTGTTCAGTCAGCGTAATGACCAGATAATGACCATTTTCGTTATCATCGGTCTCATAGAGAAATTCGGTATAGTCTTTGCGCATCAATGCCAAGGCACTATCGCGGATTTCTGCATCCGCAAACTTCACTTCCAAACTACCATCTTCACGATGGTCTACCGAACGATAACGCAGTTTTCCTTCACGAAGCTTCAGTTTGATTTCTGAAACGTAAACATCAAGACGCTGTGCAACAGCCGTCGCCATGTCGACTTCCAGCAAGAAATGCACACCACCACGCAGATCAAGCCCTAGTTTCATCGGGCCTGCGCCCAGCGATTCCAGCCATTCCGGTGTAGTGGCTGCCAGGTTAAGTGCGACCACATAGTTGTCACCCACCGCAGTACTGATGACCTTTTTGGCACGCAATTGCGTTTCACCATCAGCAAAACGAATCAAGCCACTATTGTTCGCCAGCTCAACCTCTTTATACGCCAAACCTTCGCGTTTTAAGGCAGAGATCACGGTATCCATCAGTGGTTGATCTACCTGATGAATGTCACGATTTCCTGACAGCTGCACAGCATAATCTTCAGGATACAGATTGGGGGATGCGTACAACGCGCCAATCAGCAATACAAAGATGAGAAGTAGATTTTTCCACAGAGGGTAGCGGTTGAGCATGGTGCCCGTTCCTTGTATACAAACGAAAACGCCACTAATAAGAGTGGCGTTTCAAACAAACATAAGTATCAGATACTTTTCAGAGTGCCTTTAGGCAATACAGCTGCAACGTGTACTTTCTGGAAAGTCAGCTCTGTACCAGCGCTTACTTCCAGAACCACATAATCATCGTTCAGCTTAACAACTTTGCCCAAGATACCACCAGCGGTTAACACTTCATCACCTTTGGCCAGATCATTGATCAGTGCTTTATGTTCTTTGGCACGTTTAGCCTGTGGGCGCCACATGAAGAAATAGAAAATTAAACCAAAGCCCAACAGAAAAATAATGTTGAAAAAACCCGGGTCCATTTCTCCTGCAGCACCTGCTGCTTCAGCGTAAGCTGGGGAAATAAAGAAGCTCATTGCTACTCCTAACGTTATGAAATTAAAATTAATTTTTGGCTAACGGCGGCACTTCCATACCCCGATTGCTGTAGAACTCAGTTACAAAGTCGTCCAATTTACCCTGTTCAATAGCCGCACGCAAACCTGCCATCAATATCTGGTAATAGCGTAGGTTATGAATAGTATTTAGCTGCGCGCCCAAAATCTCATGACACTTATCCAAGTGATGCAGATAAGCGCGACTGAAATTCTGACAGGTATAGCAATCACAAGTTTCATCTAATGGACGCGTATCCGTTTTATTGGAGGCGTTTCTTAGTTTTACAACCCCTGTAGACACAAACAGATGGGCATTTCGGGCATTGCGCGTGGGCATAACACAGTCGAACATATCCACACCGCGACGTACGCCTTCCACCAGATCTTCCGGCTTGCCGACACCCATCAGGTAACGCGGCTTATCTTCAGGCATCTGGTGTGCCAGATGATCCAGCACTTTAACCATTTCGTCTTTAGGCTCGCCTACCGACAAACCACCAATGGCATAGCCATCAAAATCGATCTCGGTCAATCCAGCCAACGACTCATCACGAAGATGCTCGTACATACCGCCCTGAATAATGCCGAACAGTGCCGAAGGGCTATCGCCATGCGCCTCTTTAGAGCGCTTCGCCCAGCGTAACGACAAACGCATCGACTCAGCCGCTTCCGTTTCGGTCGCAGGGTAAGGCGTACACTCATCAAAGATCATGACCACATCAGAACCCAGCTCACGCTGCACCTGCATCGAACGCTCAGGATCGATAAAAACTTTGGAGCCATTCACCGGCGACTGGAACGTCACCCCCTTCTCGGTGATTTTACGCATCTTACCCAGACTGAACACCTGAAAACCACCGGAGTCCGTCAAAATAGGCCCTTGCCACTGCATAAAGTCATGCAGGTCACCGTGCAACTGAATAATTTCAGTACCCGGGCGCAGCATCAGATGGAAAGTATTTCCCAAAATCATATGCGCACCGATCGCCTCAATATCTTTAGGCAACATCCCTTTCACCGTGCCATAGGTACCAACAGGCATAAACGCTGGCGTTTCAACAACACCGCGTGGAAAGGTTATACGACCACGACGAGCTTTGCCCTGTGTCGCGATCTTCTCAAATTTCATAAAGCAGTTACGGCTCACAAAGCCTCCGTTGTGTCTGTTTTACGACTGATACACATAGCATCACCGTAACTAAAAAATCGATATCTTTCCTTCACCGCCACAGCATAGGCATGCATCGTATGCGCATACCCGGCAAAAGCACTCACCAACATCAACAGCGTTGACTCAGAGAGATGAAAATTAGTGATGAGCAGATCGACACTTTTAAACTCATATCCTGGCGTAATAAAGATAGAGCTATCACCAAAGAAAGGCTCAATCTCACCGCTTTGGCTGGCGCTTTCAAGCGAGCGAACACTGGTCGTACCCACGGCGACAACGCGGCCACCACGGGCACGGGTTGCTCTCACCGCTTCACACACCGTTTCATCCACCTCGATATATTCGGCATGCATAATGTGATCTTCGATACGTTCAACCTTCACCGGCTGGAACGTACCCGCACCCACATGCAAGGTGACAAATGCTTTTTGAATGCCTTTTTCATCCAGCTTAGCCAGCAATGCCTCATCAAAATGCAAACCTGCGGTGGGCGCAGCGACAGCACCCGGCTGCGAGCTATACACCGTTTGATAACGCTCTCTGTCTTCCAGCTGATCTTCACGCT
>NZ_JBFIIH010000151.1:0-8560 GCF_041601355.1 Neptunomonas sp. | reverse complement strand
GTGTTTTATGATGGGATTGTTAGTATGAATCATGAGAGTTACCTTTTGTTTTGATTTAAGATTCGACACCTTTATCAAAACGGGTAACTCTCTCTTTTTCAAGAAGATGTGTCAGGTCTAGTCGGAACTAATACACGTTAATGCTTCTCTATTACCTCGAATCCGGCCTACTCGCTGTAAAAGTAAACAAGGTAAATCATCCTTTTTAATTTCAGTGACTCTTATCCCTGATGACACCCAAGGCCTATCCATTGCTATAACAAGATCCCCCTCCTCAAGGTAGTACTTTTCTAATCCTCTTACTTTGTTCTTCGGCCAATAAACAACCTCATTCCATTTTGTATAACTAGGAGAAACATTAACTCCCCTAAGCAACCTGATATCATCAAGCTCTGTAGAATACTGTTCACTTTTAAATGCATATCCAGGTAGGATTTCAATATAATACTTTAATTTTGCATACTCCCAATGTTCAGGAATTTCACCGATCCAATCCACACCTGAATTTTTCATGGGTACGTCAGGATTCAATCCTTGAATAACGGCTTGCTGGATGATGATTTGCTTGTGCTCTTTTATCAGCTCGATTTGCTTTTCTTTGATGGCAATGGCTTCATCGATTTGTGCTGTTTTTTTATCGAGAAAGTTGGCAATGGCTGTCTGTTCAACCATGGGGGGCTGTAATAACAAGCTATTCGCAATATGATTGAAGCTTATGGTTTGCCTTACGCCTGAGCCCAACAACTTCATGTAGGCCACATCATATCTATGTAGTAAGTATTTGAAGTATTGTTTACTAAGATCAATTTTGTTTTTAAGAACGACATAACCCGCACTAACTACAACATCAATATCAGATAGCCCAATCCTTAAACTAATCAAATCGTAATTAAGGTTTAGAGGGTTTATTAAAAATTCACCATTCAATACTTCTTGATACGATGCTTTTGTTGAGTGAGGAATTCTGTCATCATCCTTAGTGACAACCTTACCAAAGCTAATAGACCCACAATTTAAACTCATATTTTGAGTATGCTTTTTTTCGAAGAAAATATGCTTGAGCTTTCTTACTTCCCAATGCGTAGGAACAACGTCAATCCAGCCCTCACCAGAGTCCTTATATTCCTTATATTCCTTATATTTCGGCATTGCTGCTAATTCAGTCATGGTTATTCTCCCTGAACCTTAGCTAAGTTAACACCTAAACTCTCTAACCCTAATATATCAGTAATCAAACCTTCCGCTTTTCGCTCTAGGTTGATGATATCGGTAGCCACATCATCCATTGAACGCAATGGTTGGTGTTGGTAGAAGTATTTATTAAAACTAATTTCATAGCCGATCTTAGTGCTATCAAGATTAATCCAAGCTTCATCTACGTGGGGCTGAACTTCATCAAGGAAGTATTGGTGGATGGCTGATTTGTCCGATGCGTTATCTTTAAGATAAGTTAACGGCACTGATTCCGCATCACGTAAATCTGAGTTTGGCTCGTACGTCATAAACTCTAGTTTTTTTCCCTCTATCGCATAAAAACCAAAGTCTGCTAAATCTGTCTCTTTGCAGTCTAAATGATGTAGAAGCTCATCCAGTTTTTCTTGCTTGAACTTCACGACCTTTTTAATCACTTTTTCTGCGCTTTCATCATACCAACTCACGGCATTAACCACGGTTGTATAGAATGCTTTTCGTTTGCTGGATTTAATCGAATCTAAAACATCAGCAGATACCGCTTTGAATTGCTTTTCTACATCTACTTTAAAGGTATTAAAGTCGCTGTATTCTTCGGTAATGGTTTCGCCAAGCTTATTTGCCAGGCAAATGAGTAAGCGACTACTCTCCCAAATATCAGTAGATAGCAACTTGGATTTTGCTTTGGCGTTTAAGCTTATGTCGCTCTCTTCACACCATGCAATGATTTCTTTTTCTTTAGCGTTGTCATTAGCGCTAAAGAAATCAGCTTTGTAAACGTCTTCACCATATTCAGCGTATAAATGCTCCATAGGCTCACGCAATGTTTTATCAAAGCGTAGTGGTTCAATTAAATCGGCTTTAAACTGAGCTTTACGGCGGTCTGGACGTTCGATGTTTACCTTGTAATAGCCAAAGTCATCGTTATTAAATACTTTGGCGGCAATGCCTTGTGCATCCCCTTGATCATTCAACTGACGGTCGATACTGGCGGAATCTAAATAGGTTTGTGTGATTTGGCTAATGTGCTCACGTGAAAACTCGCAATTTTTATTGCCTAGGTTTTTACGCAATTTACGGAAGAGTAAGCTTGCATCAATGAGCTGTACTTTACCTTGGCGAGCTGCTGGCTTGTTATTGTTTAGCAACCAAATGTAGGTGGTGATACCTGTGTTATAAAACAGGTTATTGGGTAGCTGCACGATGGCATCGAGCATATCGTTTTCGATGATGTAACGACGGATGTTACTCTCACCTGAACCTGCATCGCCGGTAAACAAGCTTGAGCCGTTATGAACTGACGCAATGCGAGAGCCCATTGGGCTGGTAGCCGTTGGCTTCATTTTGCTGACCATTTCCATCAAAAACAGTAACTGGCCATCACTTGAACGTGGTGTGGCATCAACGGGGGCGGTATTACCCCAGTAATCTGCTAGCTCAACAATAAAGCGAGTGTCGATAACGTCAGTGCCTTCTTTTATGTGCTTTTGCTCGCTGGCCCAGCTTTTACCGTATGGTGGGTTAGACAAACAAAAGTCAAAACGCTGACCGGCAAATTCATCGGTAGATAGGGTTGAGCCTACCTTGATGTTTTTAGGATCGTTGCCTTTGATCATCATGTCGGATTTACAAATGGCGTAGGTTTCGTCGTTGATCTCTTTACCGTAGAGATTGATGTCGCGGGTGGTGTTTTCTACTGGGTATTTTTCGTAAATAAAGTTCTGAGTTTCAGTCAGCATACCGCCACTGCCACACGCTGGGTCGTATACGGTAAGGGTAAGTGGTAAATCACCTTTGATAGGGTCGAATACAAGGTGCGTCATCAGTTCGATCACTTCGCGGGGGGTGAAGTGTTCTCCGGCTTCTTCGTTATTGTCTTCGTTGAATTTACGAATCAATTCTTCAAACACATAACCCATACCTAAGTTGCTTAAGGCTGGCTGTTTATTGCCGTCTGGGTCTTCTTTATCGTGTGGGGTTAGGTTGATGTAGGGGGATACAAATTTCTCTAGTACATCCAGCAGTACATCTTTACCGGCCATGTGACGGATTTGTGCTTTAAGGTTAAAGCAATCGATGATTTCTTTTACGTTAGCGCTAAAGCCATTTAGGTATTCTTCAACATTGGCCAATAGAATTTGCTGATTGTTTGTAGCGGTGCTGAATAAGCTTTTTAGCGTCCATTTAGATGTGTTGTAAAACACATAACCAGATTCGGCAATCAATGGCTCATCATCTAGTTCGGTGGCATCCATTTCTTCTAGTTGGTACTTTACCTCGGCAAGTACCGCATCTTTACTGGGCTCTAGCAGGGTATCTAAACGGCGCAGAACCACCATAGGCAATATTACATCACGGTATTTACCACGTACGTATACATCACGCAGGCAGTCGTCGGCAATTGACCAGATGAATGAGATTAATTTGTTATGTGCACTGTGGTCCATTATTTACCCTTGGGTCAAAAATTGTTAATAGCGTCTGCAACAGGTATCAAGAAACTAAATTAAATCTTGTATTGTGATCATTTTTACAGAAGGTCCCGTTGCCCACCTTATAACTAGCGCTATGTCCATTTCAGAGCTTAAGAGTCTAAAAGGTTCTATTGAAGTAACGGGCAAGCTTAGAGACATACACACAACCACAAAAGATTAGCCGGCTATATTACCTCAGATGAATTTAAACATTTATAACCAGCTATGGTTTAGTCTTTTAATATCTGATTTTAAGTTTTGAATTTGCTTGTTAGTATCAATTATTTGTTGACGAACTGCCTTAATCTGATTCAGCTTTTCAATTGTGAATAAAGGCACTTCAAGTGTATTTAAATCTTTAGCCGATAGCATTAATGCACTGGTTCCTGTTGCAAGGCTTGAAAGCTGTAGCTGGCCATACTTAGAGGCCAGGTATTGGTAAAGGGCTTCCGCTGTGGTAGAGCTAATGTGGGGTTTAACTCGCAAGATTGAAAACGACTGGCTGGCAATAGCATTAGGTTCAATTTCCTCACCCGCAAGACCAACTTTACCTACCGCACCTTTACATACAACCAGCACATCATTGGCTTTGATTATTTGTTTTTTAGCCTTAGCAATATCATTTTGGCCCACACAAATCTTCTTTCCCTCTCCTTGAATAAAACCAATGTCATCAAGATTTGATAAATTATATTCGCAGTAGATTTCTTCACCGCTTTCGGAATGCTTTAACGCCTGAGGCCTTACAATTTCAACCAACTCTTCAAGCCTAGCAGTTTCAAACTGGCTTAAATATCTAGTCAGTTCCTTATAATTCTCAGAAAGTACATAACGACCCGGTGATAAGTTGTATTCGTTATCCTTAACCTGTTGAGGTGACGCATGTACCGAAATATCAGTATCTGCTGATGAATTATATGCTTCAAGTATTCTGTTGATATTGATCAAGCGGTTACGTGTACGGCTTGATTTATCGGTAAAGACATCAGAGCTTGCATCAATAAATTTGATGGTATTACAAGTTTTGCTTTTATCTAACACCAAGATACTAATAGGTATTCCTGTCTTTGCTAACAAATTAGCTGGCAAAGAAATAACTGCCTTAACCATGTTGTGATTAACTACATCTTGTTTAAATTGCTTTTCACCAGCAGCAGTTCTGAAAAGAAATCCATTGGCTACAAAACAAACCACTGTACCAAAGGTATGCGCCAACATATGCCGGAGAAAATACACTTCACCCATTAATGATTTTTCAGGAAAGCGTCCCCAAATATCATTGATCTCTTTCGATCGAATATTCAAACCAAATGGCGGCATAGCAATAGAGGCGTCAAACTGCACGAGCCCTCCATCACCAACATAATAAGGGCTTTGAATAGGGTCGTTTTGAACAATGCTAAAGTTACTATCTAGCAAAAACTTGTCTACCTCAGCAAAATATAAGTCAGTAGTTTCGATAGCTTCTCCTTTCTTCTCACTCGAACTTGGTAACTCACTAGCAAAGTAGTAACCAGTATCAAAAGGACAGTAAACTGACTCAGTTTTCTCACCTAACAATTTTATCCCTAGCGAAGCCAATTCATTAGGAACATGCGGCAAATATTCTGATTTACCAAAACCTGCTGAGCTGAACCTTAAGGTGTCAGATAAGTCTTTGTATGTAACAAGCTGCGCTTTTAATAAATCCTGTAACCCTCTCATCAGATGGTAAATTTGCTCACCCGATAATTTACCTCTGCGATCTGGTAGAAATATTGTCTCTTTGCCTACTGCATGTTCTAACTTACTAGGCAGCATGTGCATGGTTGCCGGACCAATTGAAGCATCGAATCTATCTTGTACATCAATTACTTTAGTGCCAGTCTGTTTAAACCAAACAAAACAAGCTGCAATTTGAACAATAAAATCATGAGCATCTAGTGCGCCACGAAAGTTATCAAGTAATGACCAAATCTGTTTATTCACGATATCATTCCCGCAAGTCTATTAATGTAAAGAGTGTGATTTTTTGCGGTCATAGCTATCTAGCGCATATGCCGTTATTTCAACATCCCCCGACTCTACAAGCACAACACCACCTTGGCTTTTCATCTTCTGCATTTGCTTTGCAAGGCTGTCCATTTCAGAAATCACTGCGTCTATGCCTTTTTTATTTAGGTAAGTCTTGTCGCCATTATTTACACCAAACATTTTTACGATTTCTAGCATTTGCTGAGAAATAGCACGCTGATTCATTCTTTGATGCATATGCCTTGTTTTAGCCATTTTGAAACACTCCAATCTGTGCGATAGAGTGAATAATACGAAACAATTATTATAATATCAACAGAATTATAATAATTTTCCACTTATTATTTTAATCCACTAAAAATAAACTTCCTCCCTGCGCTTTTATCCCTGTACCGCTAGTGATTTATGTAGTGCGTTTAATCCAATTAACGACTCTCTGTGCCCAAGGATCAATGACCTCTGGGGGAAGGGCTCCAGAATACTTAGACTGAGGATGTGGTATTCCTGTATATGTTTTGTCGCCTAACAGGCTGTGGAAAAATCAAAAAGGAGACTTGGTCTTTCATAGCTAAGCTATGCGCGAGTGTATAGCAAGCGTGATAATCGAAAGCGCCAAAAGTTGGTATTGAATTCACGATACCCATAGAATTCCTGTATCTCAGCACTATGAGTATTGAGTATAGCGGGGAGCTTTGCGACTCATATAGAATCCCGGCCGGACCTCATCCGGTGACACAGACTCTCTTTGTTGTGTGCCATAACAGAGGTGACAATCCGGTCGGATAGATAGTTTTTGAAATGATTCAGAGGTGTTTAGCGGTACTGGTGATGACACAGCGCAGGACATACGGTATCAATCAGATGCCAATTAAAACGTCTAATAGGAATACATACCATTTCAGGCACAAAAAACCGCCTACAGGAGGCGGTTTGCAGATTAGTTAATATTTAAGCAACCTGCCCCAAAAACTCATCAGCAGAATGGATGCCTTCTCGATCCTGGCATAGCTTAAACAGTAGAAATATATTCTTTGCTGTGGCGTTGCCTTTCGCACTAAGCATGCGACGCAGGCTTGGTTCCGCCATAGGCATTTTTTTGGCAACTTCTTTGAAGGATTGAGTGCCGTTTAGGTAATCTCTAAGCATAGAATTTCCTACAACAATATCACCTTCAAGATAACTTTCCAAAGCTTCCAGAAGTAGAGCTTTACGGTACGCAGGGTCTTTACAAAGCTCCATGACGGTATCTTTAAATTCTCGGGTTAAAGCCATAGTTATCACCTTGCTTTATTACGTTTATTTCTAATTTTTCTACTAGATTTGTCTACCTGTTTGGCCTCTTTTGGCTTTCTTTCCTGATAGTCATCTAAGTAGTTTTTAGCTGAGATAATTGCTTCTTTTTGTCCAGATTTATCACTTCCCGCAAATAGAATAATCAGCTTTTCACCCTCAGTGACGTAGTAAATACGATACCCAGGGCCATAGTCAATTCGTCGTTCATGTAAGCCGTTTCCATCAGTAATTGGCTTATGGTCGCCAAAATTTCCAGCTTCCATTTGAGTCACGGCTTTAGTTATCTTCGCTTTACCGCGACCATCTTTTAGGCCAACTAACCAATCACGAAAGGGTGTTTTACCATCATGTGTTTCGTACTCTTTAGCCTTTCGCGCAACAACAGGTATAACCATGCGGGCTTCCATATACTTTTATTGATAATAACATATATGTTATTAAATTTAATAATTTTATTTCAATAAACAGCATGGTAATAAATAATTTTAAGATTTTTTACCTCTGATATTACCCATGTTTAGGGCTTTAATACGTTTAAAATGTAGGCTGAGGGCTTAAACCTCCTAAAAAAATAACTGATCGAGGATCATAAAATAGGTAATCGTAGTGCTCTTTTTGGGCCACAGGCAAGCAACATCGACGCAAAGTAGGCTATAGGTATGACCATCTAAACCGCCTCACCGGACGTATGATCGAAGATAAGTTCGTCATTATCTGCTGTAAGGAACTGTGAAAAATTTACATGGGGGTCTGCGTATTGCTCACATTGGCGTGCCACACCTCTTTCCCTACTAAGAATTTCTCAACCGCTGCTTCGCCGGTTATTACGATCCGTTTTCGTGGTTATCCATCACTCCATCCCTTGGTTGGGTTATTCATCGCCCCAGGCCGCTAAAAATAAATTCCGCTCCTCATCACCTGTGGCGCGAAGATAGACTTCCGTGGTTTTGGTTGAACTGTGCCCCATCGCTTTGGCCAACAAGTGAATCGGAACCGGTCTCGCGGCTGTCATCATGGCGACCCCATAGGCATGGCTCAGTCCTTTGCCGGTCGCTTGATCTCCGTGAATACCGGCGCGGGCCATTACCCGCTTGACCAGACGATAGGCGGTGGAACGGCTCATCGTCCAGAGCGGCGTGTGTAACGTGTCCGGGTCTTTTTGCAACCGACGAATCCCAAAGACGCGATCCAGTCTCTCCAGTAAAGGCCACGAGACCGGTACCGCCCGATATTCAGGCAATTTTTCACGCCCTCGCCGGTCGTGCCGGCGTTTTTTGAGGGTCCGGAAGACGATGAGGCCTTCGCTCCATAATACCCGTTGGGCGCTGGTTTCGCGTGCTTCCGAAGGACGGCAGCCGGTATCGTGCAGCAGCTGGCAAAACAGGGCCCGCGCGGGCGACTCATCCTGGACAGCGCGTAAGTAAGCGTGGCGCTCGGCTTTGGTTAAATACAAGCGCGCGCCGGTGCGCGAGAACAGGCGCATTTCCTGGACGATGCCCTGTTGGGGGGTGTCCCGGGTTAGCGTGTCACGGTGCGGGTGGTGGTGAGGTAATGTGTGATGTGTCATCTCAAGCCCCTGGCGCCGGGGT
>NZ_JBFIIH010000150.1:0-8886 GCF_041601355.1 Neptunomonas sp. | reverse complement strand
TCAGGACGGATCAAAGAAAAACAAAAAAGGCGAACCATTGCTGGTTCGCCTTTATGTACATTTTATCGACTAATGAGTCCCAAACTTAATTACGCTCACAAACTTCATTAAACCAGTCACAAACTTTATTGTGAGTTGACAATACATGTCTCAGTTCACTTTTTATCGCACTTGATCCTTGTTTTACCCTCTCGCCTGCCAATAGGCAAGACCTCTAGGATTTTATGTTCAGCAGAACAATGCAGCTAGATTAGCAACACCTGTGATCTGACCCCATTTTCTTGGAGGAGTTAAGTAAACTGTCCCCGGAATCCAGCGGTAGATCAGTCTCATGTTCGCTTCGCTATGAAAGCCACTGTCGGCAGTGATCTGTACACGTTGAAGAATGCCCTGTTCTGGTTGTGTAGGCTTGAGATTGTTAAAGCGTTTATCGATGCCGGTGAGCATGGGCAGTAAGGTGTGTTGTTCCTGACCAGCACCATAGGCCTGGGCATGCACAATGATCTGGTGTTTGCTGTCGACGGCAGCGACACCGTTGTAGCCTTGGATCACGCCTTTAGCCGTTTTCATTTTGGCGCTGTCGTTATCGGTGAGGTTGGCTTTGACCGGCGTGCCGCGTTGACCGCGCCGTTCAGGTTCAGTAGCTAAGTGCTTTTGTATTTTGGCGGAGACCTGTGCGAGTTTTTTAATCTGGGCTTGTTCTCGTGTAGTGATCTCAGGCGGTGTATCACGTTGATCACAGGTCTGATGCGCTTTCATCATCCGTTCGACGGCACGATCAATTTTGGCCTGTTTGCGGGTGAGTTCGGCTCGCGTACCACTCCATTCTTTAGAAGCATTGGAGGGCATTTTGCAGCCATCGATAGCGAACATCTCCCGACCGATCAGGTTCATTCCATCACAGACCATCAGAACATGGGTAAATAAGGGAGCGATCACTTCATCCATGCGTGAGATGAAGTCCGCCAAGGTGCTGTGATGTGGCTGGCTATCAGCCGAGAGTGCCATAAAGATAACGTTCTCACGACAGGCTTGCGCTATTTTACGGCTGGAGGTAATTCCCCGCGCGTAGGCAAATAATACGATCTTTAGCAGGAGAGCAGGATCGTAAGCTGGCGCACCGTTGTAGTCGTTCCGATAACGGGATTCAAACACACCCAGGTCAAGTTCATTATCGACGACATGGTTGAGGGTATATTCAAAGGTGCCGGGCTGGATCTGATCCGAAAAACGCAGCGGAATCATCTTGGTTTGTTGGTAATCGTAGTGTTTATAGCGCGCCATCCGTTGCATCCTGCGGGGTAAAGTTCTTTTATCAGATTTTAGCTGATCGCTGGTACGAAGGCCAAGGGCTGTGGGACTAATCCGACAGCCTCAACGCTCGCATTTGCGGCTGGTTTGGAGCGCAGCGGAAAACCAGTCCGACAACATGCGCTTGTTATGTTTTACTTACGCCAAGGCTAAGCTGGTACCCTTTTTGGTACTCAAAATGCAAAGCATTGGTAATATTGTTCAGATACGAAAATATACATGATGACTTATTAATTATACCTCTGTCAGCAGAAACTAAGGCATTACAATAAGATGCCATTCCAGCGTGCTGCCCATCTGACATTACATTCTTAATCTTGTCTCTTTTCGCAAGACCTTTGTCAGGGCTTATACCTACCATATTGAGCACAATATATGCCCCAGATATTGCACTGTGCTGAGTATGCTGAACTCCCTCAATACCCGGAATTGGCTCAAAACCAAAGAACTGATTTTTTGTGACATTTGGTATTGAAGGTGAAATCAAATCCCAAACTTCATCAATTGCGGATTCAGACTTTTCGATAGCCTTGCGAGCTTCACTTGAAACGCCTAATGCGCGTCTTGTTTTATCAATTGGCATCTTGTTTTTTAGGTGATTTTCAATTGTAACTTCCATTTCTTTGGTTACTTTTGATGCTTTCTCGACTAGATCTTCACGTCTTTCATCAGGAATAATGCTTGTTATTCGTTCTATTTCATTTCGCATTTGCTCTGGGGTTTCACTTAGCTCTTTAAAGTTGTCTGCTCCAAAAGAGCGTATGAGGTGCTCCACCATGTGATCTGCCATGCCTTCATAACCAGCAATTGCCTCTAAGTGTTGCTCATATCTCGAATAAGGATCTATGTAATCCCTTATTACAATATTACCTTCAGATTGAAAGTCTTGGTTCAGAACATCACATATCTCAACTGCTTTCAGCAATGCCATCCCTTCGAGTGCATCTTGGTTTCCATTCCTATGAATTTCATCAAGATGAACATGAGAATAAACCCACTTGAACCTTTCTGGTTCGAGTATCGAAATGTCTCCACAAGCCAAGTACCGAAATACATTCATATCTGCATAAATTATTGGCTTATCCGAAACTAAATATGAATTCATTAAGAACCTTGGCTAATTACAAAGAAACATAACGCCTCAATCAGCCGACGCGCCAGCGGTCGGCTGAATTGACTTGTTAAATTGCGATACCTCCGAGCTAAGGCTTTCAATGTCGCTTTCTAGCCGAGAGTTTTCACTTCTTAGCTTTACATTTTCTTCCCCTAATGTCTTAAGGGTTTCATTCACTTTCTCTATGTTGAGATACAGCTTACCTGCTTCAGCCTGTTGTTGATTGATCTGCTCTATTCTGTCGTTAGCAGCATTGAGCGCATACATAACAGTGAGCGCAAAGAGGACCCCTGTATAAGTATACAAAACAACTGCAGACCCTATTTTTTGTAGTACTCCATCAAATTTTGTTTTATTGAAGAAGAAAATATTGATCGATATCTGAGCAAAGGAAGTGTTAATTATCAGAAGTACTGTAGCTAAAGCGAAGGTAACGTATGAACACACCAGAGCAACATCATTCAAATACCAAAGGTTGTTTTCTAGATGAAAGCTCCGCAACGCACCCGCACCTAGTGCCAAAGCCGCAGCAATACCTATATTTCTGAAATGATCAAATATTGGCTTTGGATCACTCTTGAACAAATTCTGAATTCTTTGCGTTAGTGAGGTTTGCTCTTTCATGTTCTTCCTGTAGTAATTTAACGCTAAGCTTTGCGGCAATTTTGGAGCCGCGAAGCGGTGGAAAAATGTCCGGCAACAGCGACTGGTTATACATGAGTTTCCTCCGCAATCAACGCCAACAGATCAGTAACCCCAATATCCTCACCAGCCTGAGATAGCAAAGCAGATACTTGTCCCCGATGGTGAGTTTGATGGCTAAAGAAGTGAAAAACTAGGCTTGAAAACCGTTTGTTGGCAGGAACTCCTTTAGTATTGTGGTAGCTGAGTACGAGATCCAAATCTCTCTCGGATAGTTCACCTACCCAACTGATAATCTGACCATCTAACCAAGCCCTCTGTTCAGACAAAGCAGCGAAATCTTCAAAAATTATCTGATCCAGTCTGTTCGGATTTGGAAGATTAGCTACCTCACGCAATGAGGACATGCAGGACGGATGTGTGGCAAATCGCTTGAGCCAAATGGTGTCGCCAACGAGGATGTGATTCAGCGTACCGAGAATGGAGCTGAAAAAGGCACCACGGTCCTTGGCCAACTCCTTCGCTCCGAGGTGACCTGCGGCCTCGTAAACCTTTGAGTTCATCCACTGATTGTAGGCGGCCAGCAGTTCAAAATGATCTTTCAGACTCATCAAAGTTCCTTCTCATGTATAACGCCTCACTCAACCGCAGCTTTAGCTGTCGGTTGCAGTGACTTGTTAGGCACATCCTGGATCTCAGACGGCAAAGACTGTACCGCCCCTATCTCTGGCGCATTGGTTGTATATATTGCGTAACTGAAGCTTATGAGACCAACGATAAGGCTAGTGGCTGAAATAATATTTTGCCTCTTTTTTGAGGCAGAATTCTGGATGCTAAACTCCTTTAAATGTCCTACTAATGGTTCTAAGAGTTCTTGGCCATTTTCTATTTCTTTCTTTATTTTATCTAATGGAAGCTTTAATTCATTTGGGATTCCGTCATAAGGCTCATCTTCATTGAAGCTGGTTTTAAAGGCTTCTAGTCTTTTAACAGGAACTTCAAAATCTTTTTCGACAAGCGCATCATCGATTAAATAATTTAGTGATTTCTTAATACAAGACTGAGATAGAAATCTAACCTCTGCTATGACTTTAGCTTGATCCCATGTTAGATCTTCATTGTTAATCATTGCCTTAACAAGCGCTTCTCTGTACCTCCTGCGTTGACCAATATTTATCAAGCTATCCGCAATCGTATTAACGGCCCACAGGAAGTAGCCGGCAACAAAAAAAACAAGTGTTGCTAGAAGTACGTTCTGCCATGTAAAAAAATCCATCTATCTCCCCTATTTGCCTAACGCCGCAATAAATGGCGCGTAGGTTGGCGCTATTTTTGCGAGCTTTTTGTTTTTAGCAAAAATAGCGACAACCGTAATGCGTCCGATTTAATTGCCTTGTTATGTGTTTAAGCTAGCCACTCTTTGTTTTGGAGTACAACACGATAACCATCTAAATCTTCAAATGTTTTACCGAGAACATCCCAATACTCATTATAAGACTTAACCTGTCTAAACCCTGCGTCCAACATTTTTAAACAACAATGTTCCCAAATTGAGTTATCGCTAAAATAGAAAACAATTAAATTGTCTTGTGTAGGAGAATTACCAACTTCTACACCTCTATGATGAGTAAATTCGAAATGATAGTTATGTTCTTCATGACCAATAATTGCTCCGTCAAATCCATTATGATCTTCAAAGGAACCAAGTAGTTTAAACCCCAGAGCATTAATATACATACGGGAGATTTCATTCAAATTATCAGTTGGTCTTGCGACTCTAAGTTTCGCTGATTTTGGAACCATAATATCCTCAGAATTAATTGCACAAAAAAACACATAACGCCGCATTAACGGGACGGAAAAACGCGTAGCGTTTTGAAGTTCCGAGCCAGCTTGCTGGCGGCAGTTGAATGCCTTGTTATATCTTACTTTGCACATACGCCGGAATATCAATAGCTGGATTTTTTGCTGAGAAGTATGCGCCTAGTCCGTAAGCCATTTGTTCGAGAGGGGCTTCTTGATACCCATGCTGATTAATTTCTTGAATGTAGCGACTTACAAAATTTTGAGCCCCGAGGTAATGCCACTGTTGAACGTGAACTAGTTCATGGAAGTGGAACTCCAAGTCGTTTTCATAGCCCTTTTTGATGAAATAGGTATTTTTATACGTAATGCCTTGAACATCCATGTTGATGAAGTCACCAAGGCCTGCTTCATGTAATTCCGGGAAATCAGGTTTAGGTATGTCATCGAGGACGACAAAGAAGCAATTTTCTAATATTTGAGGAGAGTAGAAACCTTTAAATGCACTTGAAAAAACGCTGCATGATAATGCTTTGTCTGAGTAGTTTGACAGTGTTTGATCAATCCATCGTTCAATTTTAGCTAGCACTTAACTCTCCTTGTAAATATAACGCTTCAAGAACCGGCGGCGTTTACGCCGTCCGCGTTGCTTGACTTGTTATCAGTTGTTCGTAGCCATTTGCGTCCAATGAACGCGTAAACGATAAATATCGCAAAAATAGCTCCAACAGTAACCCAATCCATATGCTCCTTAAATTTGTACCCCGCGAACAAAACTAGAGCTACATACACTGCACCGAATATATCAATGACAATGTTATGTTTGGTGTTGTGGTTTATGAGATAAAGCATTAGTAAAGCTACTGGGTAAGCGACAGCCAAACAATAAATACCTAAAGCAACAAATGCGATTGCTGTACTTGCTAGTTCCGAGTCTGGAGCTCCGCGGGTAACCAATAGTAGTCCCAGACCAATGCCAATCAACATTCCACTAGCGATAAAGCCACAACTTATCCCTGCTCTGTTTGGGGCTAAGACTATATATTCAAACCACAACTTTCCATTGTGGTTTTTTGTTCCGCCCCATGTGGCAATGGCAGTGGCTAGTAAGCTAACAATGCTTAGAATAAAGAAATATGCGATTGAAATTGGCTCTTGGATTAATCCTGAGTACCAATCTGGAAGCTCACCAGAGAGATCAACAAAGAATCCGCCTACAGCTACTACTAGAAAGCCCGAAACCATGAAAACTAAAAAGCTCTCAAAGGCCGAATCTATAGAAATTTTTTCGAATGCTGATTTTTGCACAATACTTCCTTACTGATAACGCCCAGTTAACCGGAGCGTAGGTTGATATTGTTTTTGCGCCTTTGTCTTTTTGCAAAAACGATGGCAGCCGTTTACGCTTCCGTGTTGAACTGCTTGTTAGGGTTTGCCTCGGTTAACGCACGAGCTTTTTGGATGAAAAACAGCCACCCTTTTGACTCTTCAAGTTTATAGTCATCGTACGTGTCTTTAATTGCAGTTCCTAATCCAACCGGATTTATTATTATTGGAGATGGGATATTAGACAAAATACCCTTTAAAATTGTACCTTTGATATTTGGTTTTGCATAAGAAGCAATTTCCCACAATCCTGATATGATTTCACTGTCAATACCTTTCGACTGGTCAAAATTAGCTAAGATTTTATCTCTGAATTTCTTGATTGAACTATCTTTACGAAGCTCAAAGATTTGCTCCCATGATAACTCAGAAAAGTCAGGCATCTGTGTGCTGTTTAATGATAGCTCGTTTATAAGTATTCCTTCACTTCGAGAAAAATCGGTAAAGGCTTCACCGAAATGAGATGATAAATTTCCAGCAGTATTTGGTTCTATTTCTTTAAACCCGCTATATAACTGTAAATCTCTCCACATATCGCCACATAATTGTTTGAACTCTTTTGTGTGGATGATTGCACCTTCTGGCATTTCCTTCTCATAAGCATATGAGAAAATTTTATTAATTAGCTCTTTATCAAGAATATTTTCTAAGCCTGTTTCAAACTTTTCAACATCTTCAATATAATCCCAGCAGTTTATAAACACTGATTTGAAACCTTTAGTTTTCGCTAACGTTTTTCCCGCCTCTATGTTTCCTGAAACAAGCATTGCTAGGTAATCAGTGTGAGTCTTGAAAAGGTCGTCCCTACCAATTGGGCAATATCGTGGATTAAAAATAACCTCATCGAAGAATATTGCGAGTCGTTTATATAAGACATGAGCAGGGATACCATCCCGCTCAAAATTCATCACTGTGGAAAAGCCTGTAATAGTTTTCATAATAAACTCGGTTATTGATGATTGCCCTTAGAGCCCTAACAGTCTGTTTATGAGGAACGCGTCCTCATAATAATTATTATCAGGAATCCTTATAATTCCACGAATGATTTTTCATGACCCCTAATAGCTTGATATTTATAAATAATAATACACACAGAACTACCGCCAAAAATTAAGAGGGAAAGAATAAGCGAAATTATTATTGACTTTCACAAGAAAAATTATACTGTATAAATAAACAGCTTTTGAGAAAGGACTGCTCAATGACTCACTCCCCATTCCTTCGGTCTATCCGCGAGTACATGCTGGTTAGGCGCTATAGTCGTAGAACCATAGCGGCATATTTATACTGGATCAAGGCCTATATTTTATTTCATAACAAACAACACCCAAACCGACTCCGCGAAAAAGATGTAATGTCATACCTTACACATCTCGCTGTACATCGGCACGTTGCTGCATCAACTCAAGCGATTGCACTGAATGCTTTAGTGTTTATGTACCGCCATATTTTATTGCAGCCTCTAGGTGATATTGGTGATTTCAGATACGCTAAACGGCAAAGAAAACTACCTGTCGTTTTAAGCACACAAGAAGTCAAAAATCTGATGGACCAACTTTCAGGCATAAAGTGGCTTATTGTTGCTCTTTTATATTGTTCAGGGCTTAGACGCATAGAGCTTGTCAGACTCCGCGTAAAAGATATAGATCTGGACCACCTCTTATTAAGGATCTGGAACGGGAAAGGCGCAAAACACCGCATTACCACGCTCGCTACAGAATTGATTCCACTACTAAAACAACAAATATCAAATGTCGAGACAAAGCTTCTTGAGGATTCGACCTCAAACTCTTTTCCAGGTGTATGGATGCCTGATGCATTGGCTAAAAAATACCCATCAGCGCCTTATCAACTGGGCTGGCAGTATCTTTTCCCTTCCGTCAAACTTAGTATTGAGCCTGGAACCAATAACATAAGAAGACACCATATTGATGAGTCAGGTATTAACAAATTTTTGCGTACCGCATCAAAAGGGGCAGGAATTCACAAAGAAGTGACTAGTCACACGTTGCGGCATTCATTTGCTACTCATTTACTACAATCCGGTGCTGATATACGCACAGTTCAGGAACAACTCGGTCATAGCGATGTAAAAACAACCGAAATATATACACATGTGCTTAATAGAGGAGCCAATGGCGTAACTAGCCCCTTAAGCCATATTCTTTAACTAACCATCCCTTATTAAACTCCGCACACAATTTCGCGGCCATCCCCATACCAATTAATAGATGCGGTAGCAATGCTACCCAATACAATATCAACAGCGGACAGTACTGACAGATTTAGAAGAAAAAAGGCGAACCATTGCTGGTTCGCCTTTATGTACATTTTATCGACTAATGAGTCCCAAACTTAATTACGCTCACAAACTTCATTAAACCAGTCACAAACTTTATTGTGAGCTGACAAATGCTTATGCTTCGTCCTGATAAGACTCAATTGGCGGACACGAGCAGATAAAGTTACGATCGCCATAGACATTATCTACACGGTTTACAGCAGGCCAGAACTTGTTCTGACGTGTTGCAGCCGTTGGGAATACAGCCTCTTCGCGAGAGTATGCACGACCCCATTCAGCCGCGGTAATATCAGCCATGGTATGCGGTGCGTTATGCAGAGGGTTGTCT
>NZ_JBFIIH010000149.1:0-8921 GCF_041601355.1 Neptunomonas sp. | reverse complement strand
GCATTCGGAGGTTACCCCGCATGCCCATAAGAGAAACTCAAAGATTCGCGAAACAGCGAGGCATGAGCCTGATTGAAATAATGATTAGCTTAGTCATATCCCTCATATTACTGGGTGGTTTACTGAGTCTGTATATGGCCTTCAATCAAAGTAGTTTTGACCTGATCAGGAATATTAAGCTGGAACAAGAGATCAGAGCGACCATTAGTTTCATGGCGAAAGATATTAAAAGAGCCGGATTCATCAACGATGCCCATAGTAATATGGGGGATTCAAATTATTGCAGCCTAAGCTACTTTGACGATTGCACGAACAAAAACTCACTATTCAGCACCAGCAGTGGCAACATTGCGTATAGCTATGATGCGGATCTGGACGCTACCCCTGAAAATTACAGTTTCAGTCTGAACAGTGGTGAAATAACTTATCAATACCCAGGTACACTCACCCCGGTACCCATAACGGATTCAGGAACCACTGTTTTTACAAGCTTAACTTTTTCTCTATCTCCGCGCGTTGTACAAATCACAACCACTGACACGACAACGACACCAGCAACGACAACAGTCGAGGCCGAATTAATCATTCGCGAACTCACGATCGCGGCGTCAGCCTACCCGGCCGGTGATGATCCACAGTTTGCCAGGAGCGTCACTACAACCATAAGGATCCGTAATGATGAATTCAGCACACTCTGAACAAAGAAGTTTCTACGCAAAAAAAGAACGCGGTGTGGCCACGCTATTCATCTCTTTTATATTGCTCGCCCTAATGTCATTAACTGCATTCTTCGTCAACAGAACATTAGTGATAGACCAAGAGGTAGCCGGCAACTATTACCGCGCAGACCGCGCACAAATGGCAGCACAAACCGGCTTAGACGTTGTGCAGGCTCAATTAAACACACCTGACAGATCAACCTTCATCGATGGTAGTGGCAATCTTATTGCAGGGCCACACAACCTCTCTTCCTCACTTGGTTCAACCGCCAATACTTTTGGCACTCTATCATTATCCGTTACGTTAACCGATATAAGCCCCCCCGGTGAAACAGCTTCGATTCTGGCCATCAATTCCCTCGGCTGCTGGAAGGAAAGTGGCGCAGGTGCCGTGGCAGCCTGCGATACCTGCTCCACAAGCTGTCCTGCGAACGCAGAGGTCTCAGAGACAGTTGCATTTCGCGGCGCACTGACAGGAGTACCCTCGGCGCCACTCACAGCCAAAGGTGATATAAGCCTTAACAGCGCAGCTATTACAGTCACGAATACAGAGGGGCCATCTCAAGGACTCACTATTCATGCCGGAGGAGCCGTCACAGCCTCGTCCAGTAACTTGGAATCGCTGCCCGGCAGGCCGTCAGAATCAAGTGTAGCCTCAGGTGATGATGAATTATCGTCCATTAGCACCGATGACTTCTTCTTGAAATTTTTTGGCCAGGATAAAGACACCTATAAAGAGAATGCTGATTATCAAATTACCTGCGGCGGCGTATGCAATACATCAGTCAGCGGCAAACAAGGAGCCATCATTTGGGTAGATGTCCCTCCGGGAGACAGCTTTACTATCAATTCAAACACAACGGTTGGCTCAGCCGCCAACCCTGTTATTCTGATCGTTAATGGCAACTTGGAATTACGCGGTACCGCGTCCATATATGGCTTAGTCTATTCGGCAACTACTAATTGGAACAACTCCGGCGGGGGCACCTCACAAGTCCTTGGCGCTGCTATTTCTGAAGGTGATTTTGAAGCAACCGGTACACCTAACCCAACCTATGACAGCAGCGTGTTGCAAAGCCTTGCCAACAATCTAGGTAATTATTACAAAATTCCCGGTAGCTGGAGGGATTTCTGATGTCTGAAAAAAAAACGGCGCTACTACGGGACGAACAAAACGGATTCACCCTGCTGGAAGTCATGATCGCTGTTGTTATTATCGGCTTTGGCGTTGTTGCGATCGGAAAGTTTTTTTCTGTTAGCATGCTGAACTCAGGGTTTGCCCGTCAGCAGACCATTGCCCTATCGTTAGCGGATGCAAAAATAGAAGATCTACGCGCCTATCAGAGCCTCTCTATCGGACCGTCGGATTGCCCCGATCCGAATACTCCCAATTGCATAACTACGTATGACGCGATCAGCACAGGAACAGAAACTAATGGAGATTTTACCATTAACTGGAGCATCACACCGGTTACCACAGTCGGCGCTATAGGCGAATATAAAGAAATAGCCGTCACTGTGGCATGGACAGACCTGCAAAATCAACAGAGGTCTGTTCAAACCACCTCCGTGATTGGTGCCAGCGATCCCAAAAGCACAGCCTACTTGCTTCAGAGCTATGCCCCGCCTGGCAGCCCAGTGCACCCCTTTAACAGGGTATTAAAAGTTCCAATACCCGCAGTTGATCAGGATAACGGCACCAGCAGTTATGCTCCGCCAGGAACAAGCGGAGTCAGCATCATACTGGATAACACATCCGGCGAGGTCGTCGGCGGCCCCGGCATACCCGACAACATTGATAATGGCATCGCCTACTATCTGTTATCTGGATATATCAGTTTTGGTAGTGGCTCGATAAGGCCCGGCGTTGACGCTGAAAGTGATATCGACATTGTTCTGGATGTTACTACCAGTGATTATTCTTGCTGGGATGACAGCCACTTGGCTATTGCGGATAAAGCCTATGCCGACTTTATCACCTACTCATGTGTCATCAAGGCATATGACAGTATATCTGATGGCATAGATCTACCCACCTGGAGTGGTAACATCAGCCTGACACTGGATGTTGATGGAACCGCTAGCTATCTTTCTACGGCTGCTAATGTATGCCGCTTTGATGACACTCTAGCCAGTTATACGGATATTAGCGAGACATTAGCCAATCAAAACTTCATAGTCATTAAGCTGGACCGCAGCTGTCCCTCAGGGTCAAGCGCATTCGGATCCTGAAAAAAATTGGTTATATTTGATTAAATCAGCGCTGAAGCTCAATTTTACAGGTCCGTTTTCCAGATCAAGGTCGCCATGCGCCCCGTCTGCTGCTCGCGACGATAAGAGAAAAATCGCGCTGCATCAGAATAGGTGCAATAGGTGCCTCCGCTAATGTGCTGCACACCGGCACGTAACAAACGCAATCTGGCCAACTGATAGAGATCCGCCAACCATTTACTTTTATTTCCAGAAGGCCTAAAGCATTCAACTGATGACGGCAGATGATCACAGAACTGCTGCCTGACCTCTTCACCCACTTCAAATGCATCAGGCCCGATAGCAGGCCCTAACCAGACATAAACCTCAGCGCCTGAAAACTGCGCCAATGTGGTTTCTAAAACGCCATTTGCCAGTCCTCGCCAACCGGCATGAGCCGCTGCGACTTTGTTACCATCAGTAAAGACAACCGGTAAACAATCCGCCGTCATAATGACACACGCCAAGCCTGCTTGATCTGTCCAGCACGCATCGGCTTCATGGATCAAACCATCAGGTTGTGCTTCAATGCATCCGCTACCATGAACCTGAGTCAGCCATTGGGCATGCTGCACACCAACCTCATTTAACAGCCGTGATCGGTTTAATGCGACGGCAGACGGCTGATCACCGACATGATCGCCCAGATTCAAAGCATCATAAGGTGCTAGGCTAACACCCCCGAAGCGAGTGGTGGATACCACTTGAATCTGCCCGGGAGCACCCCAGCACGGCTTGATTAACTGCATAGAAGCATCACTCAACTAGAAATTCGCATCTAAAAATCGTCATCTTCATAATCTTTACTGTCTTGCTGTAACGCAGCCAGCAGTTGCTGGAAATCTTCTGGCAGATCGACTTCCCAGGACATCTGCTCTCTTGTGGCAGGGTGCCACAATTCAAGTTTTTTGGCATGTAAGGCCTGACGTTTAAAGCCCTGCAACACGACTTGTGTCTCCTCACTGGCACCTTTTGGCAGACGGAAACGACCGCCATACAGCTGATCACCCACTAAAGGATAATTAATGTGGGCCATATGCACACGTATCTGGTGCGTGCGTCCGGTCTCCAACTTTAATCGCAAGTGAGTATGTACACGTAGCTTTTCCAATACACGGTAATGTGTCACCGCTTCTTTGCCACCACGAATGACCGCCATTTTAAGGCGGTTTTTTGTGTGACGTCCCATAGGCTCATCAACACAACCGCCCCCGGTCATAACACCGAGCACTATGGCTTCATATTCGCGCCCCATAGAACGATCCTGCAACTGACACACCAACTCTGTCTGAGCCTGAAGCGTCTTGGCTACCACCATTAAACCGGTCGTATCCATATCCAGCCGATGCACAATTCCGGCACGCGGCACTAAAGCTATATCAGGAAAGTGATGTAACAAAGCATTCAGCAAGGTACCTGATCGGTGCCCGACTGCCGGATGCACCACCAGCCCTGCAGGCTTATTAACCACCAGAATATCATCGTCCTCATAGACAATATCCAACGGAATATTTTCGCCGGCATGAGTCTCTATCGGCTCAACCGTCGCGTCCACCCGGATACGCTCACCACCGTAAAGTTTTTCACGGATTTTTGCGTGTTTACCATCCACCGTCACAAAACCATCTTTAATCCAGGACTGCAGACGTGAACGTGAGTACTCGGAAAACAGTTGCGCAACCACCTGATCAAGACGTTTTCCGGTTAATTCACCGGGGACCACCACTTCTAATTCAATCTTTTCTGACATCAATATACCGATCTGTAGCGCTGATGATTTTGCTTAGCTTCAGGTTATGGTTAAATAGACCGTTAATTAAGCATTTTGGCTCAGTATACCCGATACGGCGAGTTACGCCGAGAATCGGATACGTGGAATATCAGGATTTATTACATGCGCTTGGTAAAAATCGTTGGCATCGTCACCCTTTGCATTCTGGCTTCGGGCTGTTCATGGTTTGGTGGTGATAAAGAGATACCGGATATTCCGGAACAACAATTATATGAAGAATCAATCGCGGCGTTGGAAAAGACTGATTACCAGTTAGCGGTAGATAAACTGCAGCTATTAGAGGCTCGTTACCCGTTTGGACGCTACTCAGAACAAGCACAGCTGGAACTGATTTACGCGTACCATAAGAACTATGAACCGGAAGCTGCCAGTGCAGCCGCTGACCGCTTTATTCGTCTGCACCCATCACATGAAAATATCGATTACGCTTATTACCTCAAAGGGCTGACAGCCTTCGAGCAAGACAGAACATTCTTTGAGCGCTATCTGCCAATCGATATTACACGCCGCGATCCTGGCGCCGCTCTTTCCTCTTTCGAGAGCTTTTCAACACTGCTGAATCGCTATCCGGACAGCCAATATGCACCTGATGCCAATAAGCGCATGATATTCCTGAAAAACCGGCTGGCGACCTATGAAGTCAATGTTGCCCGTTTTTATATGAAACGCGGTGCCTTTGTCGCCGCGGCCAACCGCGGGCGATATGTCGTAGAGAATTTACAAAACACCTCAGCAACGCCTCAGGCACTTGCCGTTATGTATCAGGCATACACCGAACTGGGCATGACAGACCTGGCAAACAGTGCGCGTGATGTTTTACTGACAAACTACCCGGAATATGACCTGACAACCTATCGGAAAGAAAATAAGACGCTATTGGAAACAGCCACTTTCGGGCTACTTGGCAGCAGCGATGCAGCCGCCACTCCGCCATCACGTCCTGCAGTTAACAGTAACGCTGATGTCTCGCAGGATAAGACAGAAAAAACAGAAAGATCTTGGTTTGACCGGATTACCTTTGGTGTATTTGAGTAATGACTAACAGGTGACTAGCAGGGGCATGAACTTTTGGGCCATGATACCCAACTAGTAAACCCCAGAAATTAAGCCCAAGTAATAAAGCTAACGTAATAAAGAAAGGAACGTAAGCGTGATGAATGCAAATGACATCATTAAAGAGATGCGGGTACTCCCTGAAATAGAGCCAGGGTTTGAAATCGCACGACGTATTGGTTTTATTAAGGAACGTTTACGTGCCTCAGGGCTGAAATACCTGGTTTTAGGTATCAGCGGAGGTGTTGACTCATCCACGTGTGGGAGATTAGCCCAACTAGCCGTTGATGAACTCAACTCAGAAACGGGCTCAAATCATTTTGCGTTTATCGCTGTGCGCCTACCCTATGGCACACAGCATGATGAAACGGATGCTCAACATGCTCTGTCCTTTATCAAACCGACAGAAACCCTGACGGTTAATGTAAAGCCGGGTGCGGATGCCCTTCATCAAGAAGTCACCGCGTCATTGCATGAAAGCCGGCTATTAAATGCCAGCGAAGCCGCCATCGACTTCGCTAAAGGCAACGTAAAAGCCAGAGCACGCATGATCGCCCAGTATGAAATCGCCGGTATTGTTGGCGGCTTAGTACTGGGAACCGACCACTCAGCGGAAAACATCACCGGTTTTTATACTAAATGGGGAGATGGCGCATGCGATCTGGCGCCGTTGTTTGGCCTGAGTAAACGTCAGGTACGCCAGCTAGCGATGGAACTCGGTGCCCCAGAAAGCTTAGTCCATAAAATACCAACCGCCGACCTGGAGTGCCTTGTTCCACAAAAAGCAGATGAACACGCGTTAGGGCTAACCTACGAAAATATCGATGATTTTCTGGAAGGAAAAAACGTAGATACGCAGGTACAGGAAAAATTAATCAGCATCTACCTGAAAACCCAGCATAAGCGTAACGCCATTCCAACCATCTACGATTAACCGAACTTGTTGGCAAGGAAGGGTTAAATACGCCCTTCCAACTGATAAGCCGCAGGATTCACGACAGGCTCACGTCCGAGTAACATATCCGCATGCATGCGTGTCGATGCGGGAGCTAAAACCAGTCCATTACGATATTGACCCGCATTAACCGCCAGCCCAGCAACACCCGGCACATCACCAATAAACGGAATTCCTTGAGGCGATCCTGGCCGTAACCCGGCCCAATGATGCTCAACCTCGTAATCTGCTAACGTGGGAATGATCTTCAAAGCTGTCTGATGTAAAGATTGATAAGCATCCTCAGTGGTGTTTTTATCAAACCCTTCTCTTTCCAGGGTGGATCCGACTAAAACACGACCATCATTACGCGGAATCACATAACGCCCCGCCATCAGGATGACACGATTAACCGTACCCACAGGGGTTTTAAAGATCATCATCTGCCCCTTCACAGGCTCAACTGGCAAGTTAAAACCCAAAGGCTTTAGTAACTCACTACTCCAGGCACCGGCAGTTATAATGGTCTTTCCGCCGCTGATATCGCCTTGCGCAGTTCTCACACCATGAACCTTATCGTTATCTAACAGTAAGTGTCGCACTTCGTGATGTTCATACAAGGTCACTCTGGGTGATTTCTCCAGGCTGGCTCTTAACGACTTGCCTAAACGAGGATTGCGAATGCTGCATACTTCCGGCATCCACAACGCGCTTTGATAGCCTTCACAAAAATTAGCTTCCCGTGCATAAAGATGAGCGGCTCCCACCTTACTCATTGGCCGGTTAAACTGTGCAGCCCAACTCAAGGCGGCTTGTTCATCCTCAACACCCACCATATACATACCTTTTTGACGAAGTTCAGGATCACAACCGGTGTCTTCGATCAGATCCTGTGACAGATGCAGATAACTGCTTTGCGACCAGGTTGCCAGCTGAGTCACCGGATCAGAATAACGCCATGGATATAAAGGTGAAACAATACCGCCACCCGCCCACGTCGCTTCCTGTGCGCATGCCGAACGATCCACCAGAGAAACCGTCGCACCGGCCTGTATCAGCTCACGCGCCAGCATCATACCGATGACACCTGCACCCACAATCACAAAATCACTCATTCCTGTACCTGATGATTTGAAGAGAAAGAAGCCGGCTAGTGTATTTTAAATATCCGTTGAACGCACCCGCCCCACATTGTTAAGTATCAGATGTCGTTCAAGAGAAGAGGCTAAATGCTTAATATGAAATGAGCTGTTACCCATTTGCAGACGACCACTGGGCGCATAAATTAAATAATGCCCTCGCCCCCAATCTATTTCTACAGGCTCGCTAAAGTGAGTAAGGTGTAATAACTCATCGGTCGCAGCGGTATAGACCCGATCATTATCCACATCCTGAAATACGATAAACCCGTTACCCCACATCAATCGACCTATACCCACATGACCTGCACATTGTGTCACTACATTATCAAGACTACACACCTGGATACTCGCACCACGCTTTACCGCCTCTGATCGGGCAATAGATAAACCAGTACGAATGGCTAACGAGGTTGATGTAACATCACTGCGCGCCAACATTTGTGTCAATGAAGGTATACCGATAACAATGAGAATTAAGGAAACAGCCGAGGCGACCATTAACTCAATCAATGTGAAGCCGAATTGCGAATGCAACGACTTGTTATGCGCTTCCCTGTGCATATTTTTGTCCTCAGGCTATCCTTAGCCAAAAATCATAAATTGTAAGTAAAATGCTTCTACCAGCAGTCTTGCACACTCCCTGTACCTGTCTCACCCCGCGTACCTATCTGATTAATACTAATCGTGCCACATTGCGTATCAGCGGTTTGGGCGCCTTGCGGTTGCGCCTGAATTGTATAAGCCGTAGCAGTTGCACCCGATGCCGATAGCCCTATGGTATATCTTGCTGCCATACCATTTTCAGTTGTACAGCCACTCGCAGGCACTGCCGCTGCATACGTCATATTTGCTGTAAATTGGCGCTCCATACTTTGCGCCAGAGAAAGTACACATCCACTCGCGGTAGTACGCCACGAACGCAACACATACTGCTGATAACTCGGGTAAGCAATGGCAGCCAATATACCGACAATGGCTACGACGATCATGAGTTCGATAAGGGTAAAACCCTTTTGCTTTGATTTCATATG
>NZ_JBFIIH010000148.1:0-8970 GCF_041601355.1 Neptunomonas sp. | reverse complement strand
GCTTTTACATAAGCATCTGCCCCAATAAATAGTGTGTAATAATCAAGAAAGAACAAAGTGGTGGGTCATAAAATGAAAATAGGTATCCTTGCAACGGGGATTACTCCCGATGAACTGCTGGGCACGTTTGGCTCTTATGCGGATATGTTTGTTCAGTTGTTTAACGAAGCAGACTGCAGCTTCGAATATGAAGTGTTTGATGTGCGCGAGGATGAATTTCCTGATAATGCCAGCGTGTGTGACGGCTGGATAATTACAGGCTCTAAGTTTAACGTATATCAGAACCTGCCTTGGATGCAAAAGCTCAAGGAGCTTATCCTGGAGATTCATGCTGAGAATAAACCGATGGTCGGCATCTGCTTTGGGCATCAGATAATTGCCGAAGCTTTTAACGGCAAAGTGGATAAATATGAAGGTGGCTGGGGTGTTGGTTTGCAGCGCTATGAGTTGACCGGTGAGTTTGACTTTATCCCATCAAGCGAAAGCGCATTTACCATTAATTCCATGCATCAGGATCAGGTAATCGACAAGCCCGCTAATGCGCAGGTATTTGCGACGTCTGACTTCTGTCAATACGCCGGCCTTATCTATGATGACAGGATACTGACCATTCAGGCGCACCCGGAATTCACGCTGGAATTTGAAGACGTATTGGTCAACGCGCGCAAAGGCACGGTTGTCCCTCTTGATGTAGCGGAGCAAGGCTTAGCCACACTGCGTCAGCCCGGTGCAGCCACTGATTCTTCTGAAGTAGCGCGCTGGATGGCGGCGTTTTTGAAGAGTCGGGCGCTGAACTAGCTGTTTTCCTTCACCTTGTATATCTTCTGGTAATAAGATTTCAGCGGTTGCTTACAGAATGTTTGAGAGGAGGTAAAGGCAGGTCTTATTGAATGTAGGGCACAAAAAAAGCGGATACTTTTCAGCTCCGCTTTTTTAATTGTATCGATATAGCCACATTAGTTTGAGTGCAGCAAGTTAGGCCTGCTAACTACTGGCTTAATCGCTGTTGATAGCAGATTGATCCAATACGCTTTGCGCGCCTGACGTGCTTCACGCTTAATTAGCTTGGTGTATTCCGTAGCCAAACGCAGGAAATAGTCCTTTTCTGGCTCACGGTAGGTAGGTACGAAATTTTTTCTGAATTCATCTAAACTGGTCATGGCGTTCTCTATAAGTCTGTCAGTGATTAGCTATCTGCATGAGTGGCTGAAAGTGCCCTCTATGTCAGGGTAGTCGTAAAATAGAAGTGCATTCTAGGGTTGATATTGCGTTGCAACAAGAGATCTTTTTTAACTGTTTAGATGAGATAAATTCATCATTAGAGGCTGCAGAATATGAGCCAGCCAAGCCTTAAGAAGACACCTTAGGTATCAAGTGGCTCCGGTGCCTAGGTTGATCTTTTTCATATAGTGCGCAAGTGCTTGATCTTCAAGATTACTGGATTGTGTAAGTGCGTTATAAACGCCAACCTGATCTTCCTTTTTACGTAGCTGTCCCAGTTTAAGTTTGCCTTCAATATGTGATAATTCGACCTTGAGGCCGACAATGCCCGGCAGCATCTTGTCTCTGAATTCATCGGTAATGATATTTTTTTCTAATAAAAGCCCCGGCTCATATTGACCAACCACCTGTTCAACTGCTTCTAACGTTTGTTTGCCGTCTAGCAGAGAGACGACGCCGTAGGCATGAACAGCCGCATAGTTCCAGGTAGGTACTGCAGGTGATTGAGCGTACCAACTGGGTGAAATGTAACTGTGCGGGCCCGAAAATATGATGAGTACTTCTTTATTATCGAGTTCTTTCCAGTGCGGGTTGGCTTTGGCACAATGGCTATACAGCACACCATTGTCGCCTTCATCGCGATGTAGAACAAAAGGCAGATGTGTACCGGTTAAGGAGTCGGAGACAATAACGCCAAAGCCAAACTCATTGATAAAATCGTGAGCGGTGGATAAGTCATCCATCTTCATATTACTCGGAATGTACATACTTCTCCTTATCGTTGACTCTCGATTATTGCCATTTTAGCCCTGCAAAAAACGAGCATGCGATCGGCAATAATCTATCTAATGGAATCATGTAGTTTATTATGTAGTTAATCAGGTGTTTTTTATTCAGCTTTGGATTGATAAATTAACAGTTACAGCCGGTTTGTACAGGTCCAGTATTGTAAGATCCTATAATGTAAAATCCTTTAGTGTAAGGTCGTATAGTGTAAGGTCTTATAGGAACATTATGGCAATGTTTTGACACACATTAGTCGGATGAGCCTTTTCTGCCAGAGAGATTTTTTAATCTGGAATGGTGATGATGTGTCATCGTGTTTTTAAGGGTCAATAGCATGTTATATCGTTTTGTATTGTTAAAAATAGCGACTCTCATTACTCTTTTTTTATTAGGTGGTTGTGCCGGTTTAGCTTTCGACGAAAACCTGCCAAGGCTTGCTTTTGCCGCCTCGGGTACTGATACGATCTCCCGGAGTATGCCAGTGATCGTCAGTGAGCGGCCACGGCATTCTTATAACCGCATCGGCCAGCCTGAAATTGTTAGTGAAGCCCAGCGAGTGACGCTTAGGATAAACCCAGCTAAGGCGGTGGTTTATACCGAGAAGCGTTTATTTGAAACCACCAATGGACAATACACAAATCTGATATACCGCCTGCATTTTGAAAAAGTCCCTTTTAGTTTGCTGCCGTTTAATTTAACCACGGGTAAGAATGTCGGTCTGTTACTGGTGGTTACACTTAACAGTCAGCAGCAAGCTGTTTTGCTCACTACGGTGCATACCTGTGGTTGTTATCTGGCGATACAACCAACGAATTACCTGCCTAAGTCGGCCTACCCTGATAACTGGAATACGCATCAGCAATCGGTTTATGGCGCTGTTTTGCCCGGCTTACTTCAACTGAGTGGAGCTGATGACGAAAAATTTGTTATTTATTTACAGGATGAAACACATCGGGTGAATCATATTGATGTGCTGCCATTAGATAAAGTGATAGCACAATATGCTGTACAGCCACTGACATTGAGGCCGATGAGTGATTTAGATAAGTTGCCTCGCTCTGCTGGGTCGGAATCTGGCGGGTCGGAGTCGGCGCGGTTTGAGTCGATGTTTGAGACTAGCGGAGCTGATACTGGTTATGTGCGTGGTGTATCTAAACCATTTGAGTTTTTGTTAGTGAGCTGGTGGGCACTCGACTCACGTGTCGGTGTGGATAAGCGTTACGGTATGCCAGGCGATGATGGCCCGAGTTTTTATACCAGCCTTAAGCCGTGGGCACGGCAAGCCTCGGATATGCGTGATTTTCCAGGCTTTTTGAATTATTGGGGATGGCGTTTATAGCCCTTAAACCTTTAAACCTTTAAACCCGAAAGCCCGAAAGCCCGAAAGCCTTTAAACCCGTAAGCCCAGCCCGTAAGCCAGAGGCCCGGGATAACGGGAATATTTGGTGTATTGGAAGTATTGGGTGTATTGGAAATATCGAAAGTATCGAAAGTTTTGATCTCGTCTTGTTGACGGTGCGTGCTTTCTGCTCTGTGTTTTATGCAAGGGTTACACGTTTAGCAATAAGTACTCGCGTTCCCACGAGCTGATTACTTTGTGGAAGGTTTCGAACTCTGCGCGTTTAACTCCGATATAAGCATCGATGAAACGCGACCCCATGATTTCCCGTAATTCAGGGCAATTTTCGAGTAGGCGCAACCCTTCTTCAAGAGAGCGGGCCAGTTCAACGCTGTCTCCCTCTTCGGCGGCGGCATCGTAGGTGGGTTTAGTCGGTTGTAATTTTTCTTTCATGCCCAGGTATCCGCACGCCAGACTTGCGGCTATTGCCAGGTAGGGGTTGGAGTCAGACCCTGGAAAGCGATTTTCAATCCGTGTGGCTTCGGCTTCCGATTTGGGAACGCGTAAGCCTGTTGTGCGGTTATCTATACCCCACTTCATATTGACTGGCGCGGCAATATCCGGTGCAAAACGGCGATATGAATTGACATTAGGCGCAAAGAAACTGATCGCACTCGGTGTGTATGTTTGCAGGCCACCGAGATAGTAATAAAACGCTTCGCTGAAATCACCTTTCTCTGTCGTAAAAATATTTTTACCGGTTTTAATGTCAATTAAGCTTTGATGTATGTGCATGGCGCTGCCCGGTTCTGACTGCATAGGCTTTGCCATAAAGGTGGCATATACACCATGTTTTAAGGCAGTTTCACGTAAGGTGCGTTTAAACACAAATACCTGATCGGCTAGTTTAAGCGGATCACCATGCAGAAAATTGATCTCCATCTGAGCAGCACCGGATTCATGAATCAGCGTGTCGATATCTAACCCTTGGGCTTCACAGTAGCTGTATAGCGTATCAATGATGGGATTAAACTCATTGACGGCATCTATGCTGTAAGACTGACGTGCGGTTTCGCGGCGACCAGAACGGCCTGTAGCCGGTTTGAGTTCGTAATCAGGATCTGTGTTCTTCTGGATAAGATAGAATTCTACTTCCGGCGCAATGACCGGTCGCAGGCCCTCTCTCTCGAAGAGTGCGAGTACTTTTCGCAGTACGGTTCGGGATGCGAGGGGGTGCAGTCCGCCCTGTGTATCATAGCAGTCGTTGATGATTTGGGCTGTCGGTTCAGCGGCCCAGGGAACGATTCTCAGGGTATCGGGGTCTGGCAGCAGAATCATATCGCGATCACTGGCATCAACGATGTCGTAATGGTTAGCTGCCCAGTCACCGGTGACGGTTTGAACCAGTACTGTTTCTGGTATGCGTCCGCCTTTCTCAGCGAGGAATTTTTTTGTAGGGTAAAACTTACCGCGGGCATTACCTGTCATATCTGCCAGGGTCGATTCAACTTCGATGATGGCGTTCTCTTTGAGGAACTTTTCTACGGCTTCCATAAATCACCTGTATGTGTCGTGCCTGAATGTTAATGCCGAATGTATAGCCCGTAACAGCAAGCCGTTTTTAATCGTCCCTATGATAAGCAATGTCAAACGTGCTGAGTTATTAACTTGTGTTATAAACCTGAATTATTACCCAGGGATTTTATTTGATTTTAAAAGCATTTTTGTGATTTTCATATAGCTATTTAATCATAGTTTATTATCAAATTAAGTGATTAAATCAGTGGTTTAAATGCTTTTTTCATGAGGCTTATACGTGGCTTTCAGGCTGTATTTTTTCTTTTAGACGAGGCATTGAAATGAGTGAGGCCGGGTATGAGTCGTCTTATTATGTTGATTCTGCAAACACAACAGCACAGTGCTGTGAATTTAACGATGAGTTAACAGGCGAAATCAGTAGCGATGTTTGTGTTATTGGCGCTGGCTATACCGGATTGTCTGCTGCACTGCATCTTGCCGAAAAAGGTTATAGCGTCACTGTGCTGGAGGCAAAACGTGTTGGTTGGGGTGCTTCGGGGCGTAACGGTGGCCAGGTATGTCCCGGTCATAATATGGATCACGAAACCCTGACGACGCAAGTAGGTGAGTTAGCCGCACAGGCACTGTGGGATATGTCTGTTGATTCAGTGGCGTTAGTAAAACAGCTTATTAAAAAGCACGATATCCGATGTGACTTGAAGAAAGGGGTGCTGCATGTCGCGGCAAAAAAGTTACATGTATCCTCTATGCAGGCATCGGTTGAGCATAAACAGCAGGTCTTAGGATATGAGGCTATTGGTTATGTGCCTCGGGATGAAGTGCAAAGCATGCTGGGAACGGATCATTTTTATGCCGGTGAGTACTGGAGTGAAGGTGTGCACCTGCATCCGCTTAACTATGCGTTGGGGCTTGCTGAAGCGGCCGTAAAAGCAGGTGTTCATATTTATGAAAATAGCCGGGTGTGTCATTATGAAGGCGGAAAAAATGGCCGGGTTAATACGGCCAGCGGTGTCGTCAAAGCACGCAATATTCTGCTGGCCTGCAACGGCTATCTGGGCAAGCTGGAGCCGCGTGTAGCCGCCAAAATTATGCCGATTAATAACTTTATGCTGGCCACTGAACCGCTCTCAGTGGAGCTATGTCGTCAGATTAATCGTGATGATGTCGCCGTTGCCGATTCGAAATTTGTGGTTAATTACTTTAGGCTTTCTGCAGATAAACGCTTGTTATGGGGCGGAGGCGAAAACTATACCACTCGCTTCCCTCAGGATATTCGCGGATTTGTGCGTAAATACATGCTGGACGTTTACCCTGAGCTGGCTGCTGTCAAAATCGATTACGCGTGGGGAGGGACGCTCGCCATTACACGCAATCGGATGCCGCATTTTGCACGGATAGATGATAATGTTTTTGTTGCTCAAGGATATTCCGGGCATGGGGTTGCGTTGGCCACCCTGGGCGGAAAATTGATGGCAGAAGCCGTCAGCGGTTCAAGCGAGAAATTTGATCTGTTTGCCAAAGTTCCAACGCCTGATTTCCCGGGAGGCACATTATTACGTTGGCCAGGGTTGGTGGTGGGTATGTTGTATTACTCTTTGCGTGATCGGTTCTTTTAGTAAAGAACAAACTAGTAGCGGAGCCGCATACTGATATCGTTTACAGATCCGGCGAGACTCTCTGATCTCGCTATTCAAACCCAGTCCAGGTGCCGTTTAAACCGGCGCAGTCATCCATTGAGTGCAGTGATTTGTCTCGTCCGTTGCCTGACTCCTTAAAGCCGCCAAACGGCACAGTCATATCGCCACCCAGGTAATTGTTGATTGCCATGCTGCCGGTTTGCACAGCGGCCGCCACTTTGTGAGCGGTATTGATTCTCCATTAATAAAAGCATAGCGTCGAAACGTGAGCGCTGCTGAGCTTTGACCAGTCTGGGGCGTTGTTTTGCTCATGAGAAATACCTAAAACCTGAATGAAGATTCGCTCTATGTTGTGTGTAAAAAAATAGCTTGCAATCACTATCATGTGGATTTATTTGATCTTTGTTAGGTAAGTAAAAGCTTAAGATAAGTTTAAAATATTTGAATTTAATAACCTGAATATAGGTTCATAATAGACAAATAGATAAATCTGAAAGCGCTTGGAGTTTGAAAGGGCTTTTTCAGAATTAATACATGGCTATGCCTAACTGCTGGCGACAAATGAGGTGACGAATGGATAAGAATAATGATGCTAGGGCGCTTTGCGGTTTGTCTCAGGCGCAACTGGATGCACACTGGATGCCCTACACAGGCAACCGGGAATTTAAGAAAGATCCACGTCTGATTGTTTCTGCACAAGGTAACTATTACACCTCAGCTGATGGTAGAAAAATATTTGATGGTCTTTCGGGTCTGTGGACTTGTGGTGCAGGGCATAGCCGTCCGGAAATTGCAGAAGCAGTGAGCCGTCAGATTAAAGAGCTGGATTATTCTCCGGCCTTTCAATACGGACATCCAAAGTCATTTGAGCTGGCGCATCGTATTACTGAATTAATGCCAGAAGGATTGAACCGTGTTTTCTTTACCGGTTCGGGTTCTGAATCTGTCGAAACTGCATTGAAAGTTGCCCGCGCCTATTGGCGCAAAAAAGGTATGGCAAGTAAAACACGCTTTATCGGTCGGGTTAAGGGCTACCACGGCGTTAACTGGGGAGGCGTAAGTGTCGGTGGTATTGTGGGTAACCGTGTACTTTATGGGCAGGGAATCGATGCGGTCCATTTGCCACACACTATGTTGCCAGAGAATCTGTTTACTAAGGGCATGCCGGAAACCGGCGCGCACTTAGCCAATGAGCTAGAAGCCCTGCTGGCACTGCATGATGCATCAAATATTGCGGCGGTGATTGTTGAGCCGTTAGCCGGTTCTGCTGGCGTGATTCCACCACCTGTTGGTTATCTGAAACGCTTGCGTGAAATCTGTGATAAGCACAATATTCTGCTTATTTTTGATGAGGTTATCACCGGCTTTGGCCGTATGGGATCTAATACAGGCGCAGAAGAATTTGGTGTTGTTCCTGACCTGATGACGGTGGCCAAGCAACTGACCAATGGCGTTATTCCTATGGGCGCTATGGTTGCTAAACAGGAAATTTACGACACCTTCATGCAAGAAGGCGGCGCAGAATACATGCTGGAATTGCCGCACGGTTATACCTATTCAGCACATCCGGTAGCCTGTGCTGCCGGCCTTGCTTCACTGGATATATTGGCGCAAGACAAGCTGGTAGAAAGAGTCAGAACTGTGTCCCCACAGTTCCAGGAAATGCTGCATAGCCTGAAGGGTACTAAATATGTCTCGGATATTCGTAACTACGGATTAGCCGGTGCGTTAACCATTGAATCTTCCCCTGGAGAACCGGCACTGCGACCTTTCCGGATTGCTATGAAGTGTTGGGAAAAAGGTTTCTATGTGCGTTGTGGTGGTGACACTATTCAATTGGGTCTGCCATTTACCGTTGAGCATGCAGAAATAGATAACGTAATTAATGCGCTCGGTGAGTCGATTAACGAACTTGCATAAGCTCGCAACAATAAAAATTGAGGAAAGAAGATGACAATTGTAGGCCATTTGATAAACGGTGAAATGCGTACCGATGCAGCACGTAGTCAGGATGTATTTAATCCAGCGACCGGTTTAGCCACGAAACAGGTTGCGTTGGCATCAAAAGAAACCGTAGAAGAAGCGATTACAGCAGCTCAGGCAGCATTCCCTGAGTGGCGTAATACACCGGTTGGCAAACGTGCCGCGGTGATGTTTCGCTTTAAAGCGTTATTAGAACAAAACGCGGATAAAATCTGCGAAATGATCGGTGAAGAACACGGTAAAATAAGCCATGATGCAGCAGGTGAGTTGCAGCGTGGTATTGAGAATGTCGAGTATGCTTGCGGTGTTGCCGAGCTACTTAAAGGCGAGCACAGCAAAAATGTTGGCCCGAATATCGATTCATGGAGTGAGTTTCAACCCTTAGGCGTTGTGACCGGTATTACGCCGTTTAACTTCCCTGCCATGGTGCCGTTGTGGATGTATCCGATGGCGATTGCCTGCGGT
>NZ_JBFIIH010000147.1:0-9411 GCF_041601355.1 Neptunomonas sp. | reverse complement strand
CAGCGCGCTCCAGACAACTAAGCCCATCAGGTTCACATTTCCCAATTGGCCGATCTTGCGGTTAATGATATTTCCCATACCCCAGCTAGCCGCTGCAGCAATGGTTAAGGTAAAGCCGATAAAGGTCATTTTGCTGGCGGGAGTTTGGCTTGCCAGTAAAATTAACCCTGTGGCCGCCACTATCAAAGACAGGACTTGCGGTAGTTTCCAGCGTTCGCCTAAAAACATAAAGGCAAAGATCATAGTAAACAGCATTTGTGCCTGAAGCACTAAAGAGGCTAAACCGGCTGGCATGCCCAGATGCATAGCGCTAAAAAGTAAGGCGAACTGGCCAAAGCTGATAGTGATGCCATAGGCGAGCAACCACTTTATCGGTAAGTTCGGCGCTTTGATAAAAAGCACAGCAGGGAAGGCAACCAGCAGAAAGCGCAGCGCACCCAGTAGCAGGGGAGGGAGTTCATCCAGCCCCCACTTGATGACCACAAAGTTGACACCCCAGGCCAACACAACGAGTAATGCCAGACCCCAGTCTTTCAGACTCATTGTGCTCTCCTGACGGATCTTGTGTGTCGGTTACGCTTTTGGAGTCAGGGCGCTAGTCGCTGACAATCGCCACGCGTACGGCATCCATTTTCAGTTTGGCACTGTTCAGTAGCTCAAGAATGCTGGCACGATCGGCACGTAATTGCGTGAGCTCTTCGCTACGAATAGAAGGATTAACCTTGCTCAGCGCTTCGAGTCGCTCGACCTCTTCATCAAGTACCGAGGTTGCTTTAGTTATCGCCGCCTTGATCAGTTTGTCCTGCTGGCTCTGCGCAACATCTTCTGCTTTGCTGAGTACACTACTGATCTGTTCACGACCATGGCGAATCAGATTCTGAGCCGCATGGCGTTTAACCCTTTCACCGAGTTTATTTAAGTGATCCGGCGTGATGATAGCGCTGAGATTGTTTCCGTTGTTATCCAATACGACACGCACTGTTGCCTGCGGCTGGTAACGCTGCAAATTCAGATGACGAGGCGCTGCACAGTAGAGAACAAACACCGCTTCAATCAGCAGTGTGCCAGGTGCCAGTGGTGGTAGTTTTAGCGTGCAGATTGCGGTATTTCCGAACTCACTACCGATGATCATTTCCATCGCGCCGGTTACCATCGGGTGTTCCCAGTTGAGGAACTGCATATCTTCACGGCCGAGAGCTTCATCGCGTGAGAAGGTTGCCGTGCAGCCTTCATCAGGCAAGCCGGGCACACGATGATAGATCATCTGGTCGGTCGGTTGCAGGATGACAGAGTGCAGGCCATTAGTTTGCTGATCAACACCAAACTGATCAAAAACATGTTCCATGTAATCGACTAGCTGATGGCGGTTTTCTGTGTCTTCAACGGACTCAATTAACCTGGCGGCTTTAGCAGGGCGGCATGAGCTCATTTCCAGCAGACGGTCACGGCCTTGTTGCAGTTCGAGAAGTATCTTTTTTGAGGCTTGTTGCGATTCAGTTATCAGGTTTTCAAATACTTCTTCGTCTGCACCATCCAGTAACAGGCTCACCAGCGTGTCTTCAAACTGAGTAAACAGTGCCTGTCCTGCCGGGCAGGTGTGACGGAAAGCATTAATGCCTTCATCAAACCAGCGTAACAAGATCGCCTGGGCGCTATCTTCGTAATACGGGATATGAATCTGCACATCGTTTTTCTGGCCAATACGGTCTAACCGGCCGATACGCTGTTCAAGTAAATCAGGATTAAGCGGCAAGTCGAACATGATCAGGTGTTGCGCGAACTGGAAGTTACGGCCTTCACTGCCGATCTCGGAACATACCAGAACCTGCGCGTATTCTTCAGTATCAGCAAAATACGCGGCAGCACGGTCACGGTTGATCAGTGTCATTTTCTCGTGGAAAACAGCCGAGCGTACACCCTTGCGTAAGCGGATGTGTTCTTCCAGCGCTTGAGCGGTTTCTGCGCGAGCACAGATTAGCAGGGTTTTTTCCAGGCGGTGAGATTTAAGCCAGTTATCCAGCCATTCAACACGCGGGTCAAACTCGAGCCAGTCATCACCTAAGAGTAATTCAGGTTTCAAAATCTGATCCAGAGAAAACTCATCCATGTGCGTCAGCATGGCATCAGGCATCGGCAGCGGATATGGAGTGAGAATTCTTTCAGGGAAACCGTGGACGGCATCACGTGTATTTCTGAACAATACGCGGCCTGTGCCGTGACGATCTAACAGGTGATTAATACACTGCTGAATAGCTTCTTCAGCCTTACCTTCCTGCGCATCACTAATCAATTTGGCGGCGGTTGTTTCACCAAGAAAGCTGTTAAGTTCGGTTTGGAACTGCGTGTCAGAACTCAGTTGCTCAATACCGTTATCCGCCAGTAGTTTCTGAGTGAGGCTATTAACTTCGCTGTAGTGAGCCTGTTCTTCGCGGAACTGCTCTAACGAGCTGTAACGATCCGGATCAAGCAAACGCAAACGGGCAAAGTGGCTTTCAAGGCCTAGCTGCTCAGGTGTTGCCGTCAGTAGTAATAAGCTGGGAATAACATTCGCCAGGGTTTCGATAGTCGTATATAGCGGGCTGGGAGCATCCTCGCTCCACACAAGGTGGTGTGCTTCATCAACAATCAGCATATCCCAGTCACAGGCCAGGATCTGCTCAACACGCGTGGCGTTGTTATCGATAAATGATTGGCCGCATAACAGTAACTGAGCGGTATCGAAAGGGTTCTCTGAACCGGACATTTCCAGCGCGGTGCAGCGTAGTTCATCCATAATGCTGAAATGCAGATTGAAACGACGCATCATTTCGATCAGCCACTGATAGATCAGACTATCCGGTACGGTAATCAGTACGCGTTTTGCCCGGCCACTGATCAGTTGCTGATGTAAAATCAAACCCGCTTCAATGGTTTTCCCCAAGCCTACTTCATCCGCCAGCAAAACACGCGGCGCATAGCGATTGGCCACTTCATGAGCAATATAAAACTGGTGCGGCAGCAGTTGAACACGTCCACCCGATAGACCATAGGTGTCAGATTTCTGTTGGGTGTGCTGATGCTCAAGCGTTTCGAGACGTAATTTATAACGGCTTAATTTATCCACCTGACCCGCAAAAAGGCGATCCTGCGGGCGGTTAAACTGCACATGGCTGTCCAGATCAATTTCCGGAATAATATGCTCTTCGCCGTCATCATCAAGGCCGATATAGATAAAACAGCCATTCTTTTCGATGCGTTCGGCAATTTTTATTTTGATGCCGGCCGCATTGCTAATCGTGTCATCAACAGGGTATTCGACCCGACTGACCGGGGCATTATCGGTCGCGTAAGTACGCTCATCTTCAGCGGCGGGATATAGAATGGTGACGCGCCGGTCTGCGTTGGATGTGACCAGGCCTAAACCTAATTCTGCTTCGGTATTACTGATCCAGCGCTGGCCGGGAATAAACTCTGTAACTGCCAAACTGATTACTCTCGCTTTACTCGTTAAAAAAGCCATGCATCATAGGAGTTTAACCCAATTGTTTAAAGATGCTGGCAACAATTAAAGTGTTTTTAATGCACCTTTGTTAATCTGGTCTTGATTAAACACCCCTTTATCTAAAATCCAGCCGGTGATAAGTGCTGCAGGCGTAACATCAAACGCGGGGTTAAACACCGGAGTGTCGGTTGGGCTCCAGCAAACATCACCAAAACTGCCACTCACACCGCGCACTTCAGCGGCGGCACGTTCTTCTATAGGAATCTGCTCGCCGTTCAGGCATTCAACATCAACGGTTGTATAGGGAGCAACCACATAAAAAGGTACATTATGGTGGTGTGCATTGACGGCTAACGAATAAGTGCCCACTTTGTTGGCAAAATCACCGTTCACTGCGATCCTGTCGGCACCGACTAAAATACAATCCACTTTGCCATCACGCATCAGTAGTGCTGCCATGTTATCGCAGATCAGGGTATGCGCAACGCCGAGCTGTTTCATCTCCCATGCCGTTAAGCGACCACCTTGCAATAATGGGCGGGTTTCATCGATATACACATGGATGTTCTTACCCTGCTGGTGGGCGGCATTGATGACACCAATAGCGGTGCCTACGCCTGCGGTAGCAAGGCTGCCAGTGTTGCAGTGGGTCAGAATATTCGCATTAGCCTTTATAAGCTCGGCACCTAGCGTGGCCAGGGTATCGCACAAAGCGATATCTTCATGAAACAGCCGTTCAGCCTCTGCGGGTAAAGCCGTAGGGCCAAATGAATGTAAAGCCGCTAGCATGCTGTCCATGTTGTTCATCAGGTTTACAGCTGTGGGGCGAGCCGAGCGTAAAACTTCTGCAGCGCTTTGTAGCTCAGCCGCGGATGTTCCATTAGCGGCCATATGGCCTAACAATAGGCTGGCACCAATACCGATGAGCGGTGCACCACGAATCTGTAGTTTTTGAATCATGGCGACCATCGCATCCACTGATTCGCAAGGTAGCCAGTTTTCAATATGGGGCAACTGATGCTGATCCAGTACATACAAGGTGTTGTTCTGGTATTTGATGCTGGTTGCTTGCAGGTCGTGCATTACATTATCTCGGGTGCTTATTCTGAAAAAAGGCTCATGAAGCGTCTTGATGGCAAGACTTAAAACAGGCTGAATCAAAAAACTGAGAAGATTATAACGTATTTATTACCCATGTTGTTTCTCATTTGTGCAGCTATCGTTGCGTAAATGGAAAGATGAAAACTAAAAATAACGTCGTTAGTTATCGTGTGGGTGACTGAATTGAATGGCATACTGAGTATTCCATAAAGCGACCAGAAAGCGAGGCTATAAGAGTGCTTATAAAAGTGCCTGTAAGATTGCTTATACGATTGCTTATAAGAGTCCCTGTAAAAGAGTCTGTTAGCGTGATGGTAATTAATGTAGCTGATTATCAATGAGCTATTTATCTATGAATTATCCAGTTATGAATTGCCTGTGAATTATCTGGCGCATCTGTTTTTAGCGCAGGCTACGGTAGAATCTCGTGTTGGCAATCTTCTGGGTGATTTTGCGAAGGGTGTTGTGGTTGCTCAGTTACCAAAGCCAGTAAAAAATGGGTTGCTGAATCATCGCGCCGTCGATCGGTTTACCGACAATCATACTGTTGTTAAGCAGCTTAAATGCCTGGTGGGGGCTGATCGTAAACGCTTTGCAGGCATTATGTTGGACATGGTGTTTGATCATTACCTGATTAAACATTGGCATCACTTCAGCCATCGCTCGTTTGCTGCCAGTTGCGATATTTATTATCAAGCTCTGGATGATGGACAAGTGCTGATGCCTCCCGCTATGCAGCATGTCACCCAGCGAGTGATTAAACAGCAATGGTTTACTTCCTACCAGACGCTTGAAGGTATAGGTTTTGCGTTGGACCGTATTGCAGACAGAATACGTTTTGATCATGCTTTTTATGGCTCGGTTGAGGAGCTGATAACCCACCAGAATGAGATTGAAAGCGGCTTTTTAGCCTTCTTTCCCGAGTTGCTGCAACATGTGGAAGCGATCAAATTAGAGTCATAATGCCAACTGAGTAGCTTAATGGCAGTGCCATGTCCTGTTGTTAAATGAAGATGAAAAGAACAAAAGTGAAATGTGATGTTAATGCGGTTATTAAACGTTTTTTTAAAAGGGCTTAAATAGATGGCAATCAAACTGACCGTAGTCGACCAAACGCCTGTGCAGCTTGGCACGGCAGGGCCTGAACAAGCACCGCAACTCTCTGCCCAGCTAGCGCAAGCATGCGACCAATGGGGCTATTCCCGTTACTGGTTAGCAGAACATCACAACAGCAACAGCTTTGCCGGGCCATGCCCGGAAGTACTGATCAGCCATATCGCCAGTATCACCCAAAATATCCGTGTGGGCAGTGGTGGGGTTATGTTAGCTAATCATAATCCTTATAAAGTAGCCGAGCAGTTTCGGATGCTCGAAACATTGTTTCCCGGGCGCATTGATCTGGGCATTGGCCGGGCACCGGGCGGTGATGGCATTGCCAGCCAGGCACTGGCTTATCCCTACAAGCCAACCCACGGCGAGCGTTATGCAGAACAAACACAGCTGTTGACTGGATTTTTACGTGATGGTTTCCCCCCAAATCATGCATTCCATGATCTACAAGTCATGCCTGGTGATGAGCCATGTCCCGAACTGTGGATGCTCGGCACAAGCGGAGGCAGCGCCGCTTTTGCAGGCCAGATGGGTTTTAACATGTCGTTAGGCTTATTCATCAGCCCGGACGACCAAACCATCGCTATCATGGATGAGTATAAACGCGCCTATCAACAATCCGGCCATAGCGGATCACCACACACCATGATCACTATTGCTGCGTTATGTGCACCAACAAAAGAAGAAGCGCTCTACCTCGCCGCATCGCAAGCCTATTGGAAAGTCATGGCGTTCCGGCACGGCATTCGTAATCCCTGGGTAAGTCCGGAAGAGGCATTGGATAAAGTAAAAAACCTCTCAATCTCTGATCAGAGCTATTACCAAAGCCTGCTCGACTCCATCACGCTTGGATCCCCGCAAGAATGTGCTGATCAGCTTGAGCAAATCTCAGAATACTGGAAAACCAATGAGGTGGGTTTAGTGACGGTGACACACGACTTTGCATCAAGAAAACGTAGTTTTGAGTTATTAGCGAAAGCAGTATTGGTTTAGTTTACTGAGCGGGCCTAAAGTGCCCGCAATATATTGGTGTATGATATTCGTATATAAATCAGGAGCCTTCTTTTCTCAGTTTGCAGCGCGGTTTGTTCTGGGTAGAAAGAGGAAAATGACAGATGCGATCAAAAAATGTCTATTTATCAATATTCTTCAGATCGCTGAACTCTCAGCAGTATGCGCAGTATTAAAATGTTAGCCTCCCTGAAGAATGTGATCGTCTGTTACCTCAGTGTTGCGCTCCTCTCCGGATGCGCTGCGTTGACAGGCATATCGCCAAAATACCCTGAAGGTTGGCCATCAATTTCGTCCGGTTCTGGTGACGAATGCCCTGATCTATCGGGGCGCTATCAAAACCTCGCTACCTACTCGTTCCTACCGATGGCTGCTGCTAACTCGCTGGCGTTCCGACTAGGCGCAGAGTTGAAAGACGCGGACAGAGTTGTTCTTGTGTTTTCTTCAGCCACGCTGCGAGTCGAAGCCCTTAATAGTACGGGAGTTATCGGTGAACAATTGCTCTCAAAAGAACACGGCGATTTTTCTTGTTCTGACGGAGCCTTCGTCTTACCAATTGTCATTGATAAGAATGCGGACGGAACCGGCGGCTACAGATCCGGGAGCCGACTTTACTTGAGGCGTGCCTTGGGAGGCGCATTAATTGGTGAAGAGCGCACTTCAGGCATCGGTGCAATATTTTGGCTGGTGCCAGTCGGAGGTTGGCAAACATTCTGGTTTCAGTGGGAGGCAATATAAATAAAGACTAAGCAAATGCTTAACACCATTCGCTATCGATCACACGCATTCTATACAGCATAGTGCCGCTGAGCATGAAGTTAAACGTAAATCTAACCGTTCCCTCCGATTTCCCCGACACCTTTTTAATTACCATTTAAGCCATGAAAATAACTTGCTTGGTTAGCTGCATAAGATGGGTTGTTTATGCCCCAGCTTCGCTCGTCACTAACACTTTGATCGCTTTTCAAAAAATCATGCGGTTATGATTATTTATTGAGGGGGGTGGGGCGACTCTGACCCGCTTAGGTGAATAAACGGTGAGGTTATATTGGTCATTCCTATTCTTTTCAAGAGATTAGGTAATGAGCACTATTGGCCTGGAGCTTGCATTGGTCGTTATAAGTAGTGAGGAGAACCAGTTGAGCAAGCGGTGCCTGGTGTTGAACTATCCCATACTTATCGCGTTCGGCGTTTAACAAGGGGCTGCAGTTGAAGGTCTGTGGCTATGTCTAAGAGCGTAATTGAGCCAAGTGTTAGTGGCAAAGTTTCTATAAAAAGCTTCTATAAAGAGGAAAAAACGGAAATGGATTTAGGGAATATCATTGCACTTTTGGGTGTATGGACCGCTCTAGTCGCTGCGATCGTAGGCTTTGCCTCACATAAGCTAAATGTATCGGCTGCAAAGTTCGCAATGGAGAGTCAGAGAAATGCGCTTTTTTTGAGCCTCAGGGACAGGTATTTAGCTACTCGTCTTCAAATCCCCGCAAGAGTTTACTCTAAAAATTTAATCATCCACGATACTGATCCCGCTTGGCCGCTCATCCAACATTACTGGTACAACACATTCGACGAATGGTATGCGACTAATAAGCTGAATGACGGGAAGTTTTTAGATCTTTGGTGCTCCTATTTTGGGCCGGCTACTCAGTCAACATTACAATTCCCGGCTATGGTTGACGTGTTAGAAAGTATGCTCAATGGGGCTGTGTCGTTTGGCAGTGAAAGAGATAGTTTTGAAAATGCTATAAGGGCTTTATATGAAAAACTTCCTGCCACGGAAAGAGCTCCTTCACATATACTAAACAACGCTAACCAATAGAGGGTTCCTCAATTAAATAAGACAAAGTAACCCCTCCCGGCGCGTCAGCAGCCAATCATAAAACTATCAGACAGGCTATTTACTTCATCTGACTTTGTTGGCAGTTAAATACACTTAGCGTTAACAGGCCTCTAACGGCTAGTGTTAACCGGTACTATATGGCTTTGACTTGCAGCTAACTTTCGAAAATTGAGGTCAAAATATCTTAGGAGTCATTCATTCTATGAGTCTTCGCTACAAATGGAGATAGGAGCTGATGCCAATTGCAAACTGTTTTGTTACGTCGAACACTCAACCAGGTACAAAAAATCTAGTCGAACTATGGGCAGAAGAATCCGCAAAGTCTTCTGAGCAGATGACTATAAATATTATGTATAGTCAGCAGCAAATGGGTAATCAGTATGCTGTTATGGCCAATTTATTGTTGCCATCAATTTGGTCGGCGCCTGATATTTCATCCTTGCAAACAGGCTTAGCCAGGGCGCTGGCAAAGCACTTCAGCCTTAATTTATCTGAAGTACATGTGGCCACAACTATCATAAACTCAGGTAGAGTCGTTGAAAACGGGGAGGAAGTGCATTGGTAATCAAAAAAACTGATTACGCAGAATCGTTGGCGGATGGAATCATGTGAACAAAACCGCGCGATGACGCTTAATCAACGCATACAGTGGTACCCGGCATGATGAGGGTTCACTTGATTGCGTCTCAGGAGCGGTATTAAACTGGCTTTGCCTGGGAGAGAGAATCGCTGTAGTCAAGCAGGCTCTCTCTTAAGTAAGTGCTTTGCAGAAGCAATGGCGATTAATGATGCTTGGTATCACCGGCAACTTTATCCATGTAAGCAAAGATAAGCCCTGAAAAAACAAATGATAAATGAATGATTACTT
>NZ_JBFIIH010000146.1:0-9435 GCF_041601355.1 Neptunomonas sp. | reverse complement strand
GGTATGTATATCAGGGTGAGTAAAAACGTTGAACTGGACAAGCCGATTCAGATTGTTTGGCTGACAACACCGCAACCTCAGAGCTATACCGTTGCATCAAGAGTCCTGATTGAGCTGGAACCCGGCAGTAAAGCACAGATTTTTGAAACGTTTACATCTGATGATGCGAAGCAAAATAGTTTTACCAACAATGTAACCGAAATGCTGTTGAGAGAGGGGGCTTTCCTTCAGCATTTCAGAGTTCATCAAGAGCAAGAAGATGCGCTGCATATTGGCGCTGTCCATGCAGGCCTGTATAAAAATGCAAAACTTAAAAGCTTTCATCTGGCACTAGGTGGCGCACTTAAACGGGTTGATGTGGCGGTAAACCTGCTGGGTGAGGGCGCTGACTCGGAGCAGTTTGGGGCTTATTTACTGTGTAATGATCAGCATATGGATTATCACACAAGCACAGAGCATTTTGTGCCTGACTGTACGAGTAACGAGGTGTTCAGAGGAATAGCCGGAGGCAGATCTAAAGCGGTGTTTAATGGTCGTATCCATATTCATGCGGGTGCTCAGAAAACATTAGCGAGGCTGAGTAATAAAAACCTTCTCACCAGTGATACAGCGGAAGTCGATACGAAACCGGAGTTAGAAATATACGCTGATGATGTGCAATGTGCCCATGGGGCCACAGTCGCCCAGCTTGATGAACTGGCCATTCACTACCTGCAAACCCGGGGCATTAGCAGGGCAAAAGCCAAAGCGTTGCTCAGTTATGGATTTGTAGCGATGTTGCTTGAGCAAGTACCTGAACCAGTATTCGCCGAGCACATTACAGCCATCATTAATCACTATTTTCAACGCCATTATTCGGAGGTGAATTGTGATGAATAACGTGATGAATAGCGGCATGCCAGCCAATGCTGTTGATGACTATGATGTGACATTACTTCGCATGGATTTTCCTATTCTTGATCACAAAGTAGGCGGCAAGCCGTTAATCTATTTTGATAATGCCGCCACTACGCAAAAGCCAGAGTCAGTTATAAAAGCGATGGATGATTATTATCGATGCATGAATGCCAATGTACATCGTGCAGCTCATACCTTAAGTGCGCAGGCAACTGATGCTTTTGAAAGGGCACGCCGTCATGTTGCTGCATTTATCAACAGCCCTTTTGTGGAGGAGGTTATTTGGGTTCGTGGCACAACAGAAGCGATCAATCTGGTGGCAGCAACGTGGGGACGAACTAACATACAGGCGGGAGACAGGATTCTTTTAACTGAGCTGGAGCATCACTCAAATATAGTCCCCTGGCAGTTACTGGCCAAAGAGAAAGGCGCTGAAATTATTGTCTTGCCAGTGACTGACGCTGGTGAGTTAGATCTGACGAATCTGGACTTACTATTAGATCAGAGGGTTAAGCTGGTGGCATTGGCGCATGCCTCTAATGCATTAGGAACGCGCAATCCGCTTGAACAGATTATTGAAAAAGCTCATTCCGTTGGTGCAAAAGTCCTGATCGATGGTGCACAGGCGGTGGCGCACTGGGACATTGATGTTCAGTCCTTAAACTGTGATTTTTATGCTTTCTCCGGCCATAAAATGTATGGCCCGACAGGGATTGGCGTTCTGTGGGGGAGGCGGGAACTGCTTGAAAAAATGCCGCCATACCAAAGTGGTGGTGAAATGATTAAGCGTGTCAGTTTTAGTGACACTAGTTTTAACGATTTGCCCTATAAGTTTGAAGCGGGCACACCCAATATAGCCGGGGCAATAGGCATGGGTGCTGCTATTAACTATCTTGGCAAGATAGATCGAAAGGCAATGTCTCAGTACGAGGCAGAGCTCTTAGAATACGCGGTCAGAAAGGTTGCCGACATTCCGGGAATAAACCGGGTAGGTACGGCGAAAGATTCAGCCAGTATTTTCAGCTTTACACTTGAAGGAGTACATCCAAGCGATGTCGGTACGATTCTGAATCAGCAAGGTATTGCTGTCAGAGATGGGCACCATTGCGCACAGCCACTGATGGATCGCTTAAACATCCCGGGAACTATCAGAGCATCATTTGCTTTCTATAACACGTTTGATGAGATTGATCAGTTTGTTGAGGGGCTGGTAAAAGCGAGAAATTTATTATGTCAGCGGCCTTCTTAACTATTTTGAAATGAAAACTTAATTCTACAATTGAGGAGGATAGGATTATGTCTGACAGACAAATCGTAACCACTGTAATGGACTGCCCGGGCCGGTTAGTGCCTGTGGGGGATCCTCTTATTATCCCGGCAAACACTTTTTTAACGGTGACCCAGGCACTTGGAGGGAATTACACGGTTGTCTATAACGGGAATATGGTCCGCATTGACGGTACCGATGCAGCGGCTATCGGCAAGGAGCCGGTACAGCTATATTTCGAACCACCGCTAGATGGACTCATCAGTAAAGAGCAGGTGTGGGAAGCATTACAAACGATTTATGACCCCGAAATACCTGTGGATCTGGTAAGGCTAGGCCTGATTTATGCTTTGGATATCAACGATGAAATTGGTGAGGTAAGTATTCAGATGACACTCACTGCGCCTGGTTGTGGTATGGGACCTATATTAATGGGGGATGTTGAATATCGTGTTTCCCAAGTGCCTCATGTGAAAAAGGTCAGAGTCGGGTTGGTCTTTGATCCTCCCTGGAGTCGGGAAAGGATGTCAGAGGAAGCACTCTTGGAAACGGGTTTAGTCTGGTAGCCGGCTACATTGATCGTTTAGATAAAGGTGACGAAATGAAAACACATCCTTTTGGAACAAAAATTAGTACTGATGACATCATAGGCACTTTAGCATTCTTTGATGACTGGGAAGATAGATACAAGTACATCATTGAGTTGGGTAAAGAATTGCCGGGGATGCCCTCTGAATGTAAAACGGATGATAAGCTTGTTGCCGGGTGTCAAAGCCAAGTATGGATTGAGTATTGTTACCATCATGGACGATTACAATTAAACGCTGATAGTGATGCATTTATTGTTAAAGGTTTGCTGGCAATTGTACTCGCGGCCTATCATGATAAGACCTACCAATATATTGGTGATTTTAATATCCGGGAATACTTTTCCAGACTCAACCTGCTACAACATCTGAGCCCCTCACGGAGTAACGGGCTGGTTTCTATGGTGAAACGAATACAGGATATAGCATGTGCATATCAAGCGACAAAAAAGGTGAGCTGAGAGATGTATCTGATGCCATTGGAAGGCCTGTGGCAGTGTGTGGCACACCAAAGTGTTATATTTTTCTGAGTCTCAATGGATACTAGGATTTTGTATGAATCTTGATAAAGCTAAAAAACGAATTGCGAAACAGGTCAAGAAAGGCTTTAAAGGCTATCCTCAAATCACATTATCGTACTTTGGTAAAAGTGTAGATTGTGCAACAGAAGTGGTTATTCAGTTTGCTCAGGGTGAGGACGAAGAAGTCCAGGAACAGCGCTTCAGGAGCGAAACGGACACCCGGGAAGATGAGGTTATTCAATCTGCCTTGCTCAAAATTATTGAGCGTGCCAATGTCAATTCGGTCATAGAAATTGCAGGCGTTTCTGTTCTTTAGCACTTTGCTTTTCCGGCTTGAAATTACCACTCAGTGATTGTGAGCACTCATGCATCTGATCCGGAAGAAATCAGGCCGGCCTGGATATTGACCATTTCCGTTATAATCTGGAATGTTTTTGCGCTGGGTCGACTTTCTGTGGGAAAGCTAAAGCGCTTCTAAATGATGAACAATAGTGAACTTTACAGCATTGATTTAGTCTGCTCATAAACGGCGAATTCACGCTCACCTCATGATGGAATAAATACTAAATGATAGATTACATAGCTGTTTTTATTACTTTTTTTGCAGTTATTGATCCGATTGGTACAGTGCCGGTATTCATCGCGGTAACCGATAAATACGATCAGAAAACAAAACGCCGTGTTGCTTTGCTGGCAACGATTGTTTCGGCATTTGTGTTGTTATTTTTTATGGTGGGTGGCGAGCTATTATTAAATGCATTGTCAATTCCGCTTCCCGCATTTCAGATATCTGGCGGAATAGTGTTGTTTCTATTCGCCCTAAATATGATATTTGGTGATAGTAAGCCCGATGAAGAGATAAAACTATTACAAAACTCCCATCGGGAAACCGCTATTTTTCCACTTGCTGTACCCTCAATTGCAAGCCCCGGGGCGATGTTAGCGGCAGTGCTATTAACAAAAAACTCTGTATATACTATTTTGGAACAATTACAAACAGCATTAGTGATGTTATCCGTTCTGCTTTTAGCTTACGTACTCATGCTACTGGCTGGTTTTATTAACAAACTGGTCGGTACTAGTGGTGCGAGTGTTATCAGCCGGGTCATGGGGTTGATTCTTACGTCTGTTGCTACCACCAACATACTCGCTGGCCTTGGTGAGTATTATAAATTTCTGCCCTCATAAACAGACCAGATATGAGACTCCTCAACTAACCACGGCTTAACAACTAACGCCGGACGCGTCAGCGGACAATCATAAAGTTAATTCCACTTAATGGAACAGCCCATCGATGGCGTTTGTTGATCGGGCCCTTTTCCTGTGGCAGCTATTTGGCGCATGGCATTAACAAGCTCTTTATCACGCTCAGTGGTGTTTTTCATGTTGGCATTGTCGAGCCTGCCGCGATACTGCAAGCCACCGTCTTTATTAAAGCCAAAAAAGTCGGGTGTGCAAACGGCACCATAGGCTTTGCCAACCGCTTGGTCTTCATCAATCAGGTAAGGAAATGCAAAACCATGTTTTTTGGCAAAGCGCAGCATGTTTTCAGGGCTGTCTGCCGGTACATGGCGGTAGTCATTGGACATTACCGCTAACACATTAATGCCTTCGGCCATGAGTTCACTGGTGTCTTGTGCGAGTCGCTCTGCTATCGCTTGTACATATGGGCAATGATTGCAGATAAAGGCGATAAGGAGGCCCTTTTCACCAAGATACTCTTTCATCTCATAAGCGCGTCCGCCAGGGTCTTTTAATGTGAAATCTACAGCTTGCCAGCCGAAATCACAGAGGGGAGTATCAAGCAGCATGTGGCGCTCCTGTTGTATTTAGTCCGGTTCCCGGTGAGATTCAGTATACGATAATCCTGCATACTGTCACCTTTACTTAATCGTTTTTTGGGGGGCGGGCGCTGCCCGGTGAGTTTACGCCTGTCAAATCAAAAGGCGCTGCGAAAAAGAACTGCAAAAAAGAAAGTGAGAAAGGAGGGGCAAAAAGAGGTAAGTTAGATTAGTGAGTTCATAATCACATAACGATGCGATAAGTATCATCATATTATCTATGGAGGTAATTATGAATACGAGATCAGTAGGCGTTGCGTCACTCATAGCTGCGGCTATCTTCATTACGGGATGCCAGCACAATCCTGTTTCTACCGCTCCAACCAAGAGCTTCGTTATCATTGGTGAATCTTCATCTACAGGTACTGATGCTGCCCAAGAACTTCAATTAGCCATCAATAGAACACAGACTGTTGGCTGTAAAGCTATCTCTGTGGGTGGCTATGGGGCTGCAAGTGAGGGCATGATTCTTGGTTTGGCTGCACTGATTAGCTGCCCAACGGGAGTGCATATTATTCCGGCCGGTTTCCCCTATGATGCAAACACAGGGCGCAAAATTCCGGTAGATCCGGCAGCCGTTCTGCCACCACCCCTGTCGCCTCCGCCTTAATGGTTGGACGTCTTCTTAAGGATTAGTAGGTAAAAGATTGGCCGCAGTAGCGGCCAATCTTACAATATTCAGCGTCGGCTTTGCCCGGTACGTCACTGTTTATGCTAAAAAAACGAGCGCCTTAAACCGCAATATATGTTCTATAAAAACATTTTAGTATTCAGAGGTTTGCTGTCGCCAAGCCACGTAATATACTTTGTGTGATCATCCAGATCATTACCGGTGACAGGATGGAGAAAAACGCTCAGTCCGTTACGGTTGAGGATCAGCCAGGGTAATACTTCACCAATTTGGTCTGCGCTGAAAGAGAGCTGGCAGCTCCATTCGGGATGCGGTCCTACTCGTTTTTGGTGAACCCTGCCCATGGCTACCGGTAGGTTATTCCGTGCATTTTCGCACAGGGATACTGCCTGATTGAGGCTGCCGGCATCAAAATAAACATGGGCGTGATAAGCAGAAATAGTTGCAGATTGGTTTGCCATAATCACTCCAGAGGCTACTGATGATTATAGTTAATCATAAATTAAAACGTTTGCCTTGTTTGTTTAATGCGTAATCAGAAGGATAGCGGACTGGCGCTCTTAAGAGTGAGCCAGTGGGCTTGGGATGAATTTAGGTAGTTCTGCTGATAGCAGGTCAATTAGCTTTTTGTATGCGGCTGAATGCATCTTTTTAACGTAAAGAGCCCGCGCTTTTTTGGCTCGTTTAATGATTGCTTGTAGATCGTTGTCGGTTAAATCTGTTTTATTGATAGATGTGTTCATGGGGGAACTCCATACGATGTTTTAATGTAGATGGATACTAGACTTTAATCGTACCCTTAACAAATGACTATTTTTCTACCCATAGGTTAGAAAAATTCATCTATCGATCCGTAGTTGGATCTCTGCTGATAACTTATAACTTATCGCTGTTAGCTACCCCGTGTTTATCTTCGCTTATTTCATGCTGCCTGAATAAATTTGTTACCTGGTTGACCTTTTTTGTTATTGAGATGATAGTTACAAGATAGCTAGGATAGGTGTATCTACTTATTCTTTGTTCAGCGCCCCGAGGTTGGTTCATCAGGTCGTTTCATAAAGCACAAAAAAAACAACAGGTTTGCAAAATGAATACAAAAATAATCACGCCCTCGCCTAATGCACATCAATATCCTTTGCTTATCAAAAGCTTGCTGCTTTCTGGCCAGCGTTATGAACCCAATCGTGAAATTGTTTACAGCGATGTTTTACGTTACGACTACAAAACGCTCAATAAACGTATCTGTAAGTTAGCCAATGTATTAACAGAGGCGGGGGTTAAAGCAGGTGATACAGTGGCGGTGATGGATTGGGACAGCCACCGTTATCTGGAAGCTTATTTTGCCGTGCCTATGATTGGTGCTGTGCTGCATCATGTGAATGTGCGTTTGAGTATCGATCAGATCATCTACACAATGCACCATGCGGAAGATAATTATGTGTTGGTGCATGATGACTTTTTAGTTCTTGCTGAGCAGTTTGGTGAGAAAATCCCAAGTGTGCGGGGTTATGTGCAGTTATCTGATAACACTACGCCAGCTGAAACAAGTTTATCTACACTAGGCGAGTACGAGGGCTTACTGGCCAATGCCTCTGACCAGTATGATTTTCCGGACTTTGATGAGAACTCAATTGCCACCACTTTTTATACCACCGGTACTACAGGCAATCCTAAAGGCGTTTATTTCTCGCACCGGCAGTTGGTGTTGCATACATTGAATACGGCAGCAACGGCCGGGTGTTATGAGGGCCAGCCAATGTTGCGCTCAGATGATGTCTATATGCCAATGACGCCTATGTTCCATGTGCATGCATGGGGTATACCTTACGTGGCAACGATGATGGGTATTAAGCAGGTGTACCCTGGCCGGTATGAGCCGAATAAGTTGGTTGAATTATTTGCTAAAGAGAAGGTGACTTTCTCGCATGGTGTGCCAACCGTGCTGCAAATGATTCTGGACTGCGAGGCGGCGAAAACCACTGACTTAAGTGGTTGGAAAATGCTGACAGGCGGTAGTGCACCGACGTTGGGTATGGCTAACCATATGGCCGAACGCGGTATTCTTTTCTTCACGGCGTACGGTATGTCTGAGACGTGCCCGATAGTGACGGCTACCTATCTGCATAGCGATGAACTTAATCTGCCGATGAGTGAGCAGATGCCCTATCGTATTAAAGCCGGCGTGCCTGCCGGCTTGGTGGATATTCGGATTGTTGATCCCGCTGGTAATTATGTTCAGCATGACGGTGAGGCGATGGGCGAGGTGGTGGTACGCGCTCCGTGGCTAACACAAGGTTATTACAAAGAACCAGAGAAGGGGGATGAGCTGTGGGCTAATGGTTGGCTTCATACCGGTGATGTGGCTTCTATCTCCGTTGATGGCACGCTTGAAATTAAAGACCGTATTAAAGATGTGATAAAAACAGGCGGCGAGTGGATATCCTCTCTGGAACTTGAAAACCTCATCAGCCAGAACGAGGCAGTCAATCAAGTGGCGGTTGTCGGTGTGCCGGATGAGCGCTGGGGTGAGCGTCCTTTTGCGATGATTGTCGCAGCAGAAGGGCATTCGGTTGATGCGGCAGGTATCAAGCAGCATCTACAGCAATATGTGGAAAGTGGCCAGATTGCTAAATGGGCGATTCCTGAGCGGATCAGTATGGTGACCGAGATTCCTAAAACCAGTGTGGGTAAGGTTAACAAAAAGTTGATTCGTGATCAGGTAGACGATTAATCACCTATACTTTTTAATTACATCCACAGGATTCCAAAAAAAGATTACAGGCGCGTTTTACGCGCTTGTTTTTTATCAGTCTTGATAAAAATCATAGATGAATAGAATGTGATTAATCGTTAATTTTATTCATGACCTTTGATGTTGACCCCACCGGTTCATCTCCCTAGAATGCACTCAGTTTTTGGTAATCCTGTTGTAAAGCAGGATTTTAAACGGGAAGTTGGTGCGTACTGTTATTTTTTAGCATGCATTTTTTAACAGGCAAAGCCAACACTGCCCCCGCAACGGTAATCGAGTTAAGACATTACAACGCCACTGTGTGATACATGGGAAGGCGTAATGTTGGGATGATAGTCCACTCGAAAGTCCGGAGACCGGCCTCAGACACTACTCAGTCGGCATAGCGGAGGGCTAATGCAACGGCAGCACATTCCTGTAGTTTTTGTTCTGGTTCATTGGCTGGTTCATGTTTTGCGGTTGTCGTGTTTCTGTTCATTCGTGCTCGTTATTGCCGTTAATTTAATCGGCGTGCGGCGGGCACGTACAGGACACAATCTGACCCATGAAAAAACTTCCCAACACCGTTCTGGCAGCGGCGTGCTGTTATTCCTCTTTGGTTGCAGCTGCGCAACCAACCCTCCTCAATGAAGTAGTGGTTACCGCTTCCCGAACAGCTCAATCCGTTGACGAAACACTGGCTTCGGTCACCTTGATCACGCGTAAAGAGATTGAACGTTCACAGGCAATTACTGTGGCTGATATATTGCAAAAGACGCCTGGCGTGATGATCACCAACAGTGGAGGTATCGGCAAAGCGAGTAGCATTTATCTGCGTGGCACATCCACTAAAGACCTGTTGATACTGATCGATGGTATACGTGTCGGCTCGGCAACATTAGGACAGGTCAGTGTTGAGGATCTTAACCTGAGCCAGGTCGAGCGTATTGAAATTGTGCG
>NZ_JBFIIH010000145.1:0-9445 GCF_041601355.1 Neptunomonas sp. | reverse complement strand
ACGGCCTCCACCTACTCCAGTAGCAAAAGCTACAGCGGAGAATCCAGCCCGGATGGTGAAATTGGTAGACACACAAGACTTAAAATCTTGCGCTTGAAAGAGCGTGCCGGTTCAATTCCGGCTCCGGGCACCATCACTACTGTCCCAAAGTATCACAAAATATCTCTAAAACCCTTCATAGATGAATCCACTTAATTTAGTTTTAGTCACGACGAAAACCCTACACGATATTCATAGAAGCCTGTTTAGCCTTCATTGAAGGCGATGTAGAACGTTAGCTTGTGCCTCAATTGTAGGAGCAGCCCCCTTACTCATTTATCTATAGCAAACATTCGATCTAGGACTATCTGATTTTAAGTTTTTGATAGGGCGCAAGCTTTGATCTCTCGCATATAAATCAGGTATGCGAAAAGCAAATGCTCGTCTGCCAGGAAGAGGAAGACAAAGCGACTATGAGTCTTCGCAGAAAACTCCGGTATTCCCTCTCTTATCTTCATCCTGATAGTCTTTGCACATGGATGATGCTAGATCGCGCAGACCCTGCAAGCCTAAATTTAGAATCTCTGGGTTGGCATGATTCTCGGGATACGTTAGGTAAAGCGGAACGATAAGTTGAGGTGCACCCGCTACCCGATGTAGGGTGCCTTGCTCAAGTTTTTCGTTTACTGACTTTAGTGATAGATAGGCAGATCCTTCCTCTTTTAAAATTATTTGCAGGGCTTGATCACTCAGGCCGACTGTCAGGGTAGGAGTATCGAGATTTGGGAAAGCCAGCCGATGTTGTTCATTGAAAGCCGGCCCCCAATCGATATAAATGTAATTAGCTCCCAAGCATTCCTTTAATGGTAAGGGGGAAGAAGACACCAGTATCAGCGGGTCATCCATAAGCTTTTCAGTTTTTAGGCCGGACACAGCATGCGGCACTGAGGTTAAGGCTATATCCAGATAACCATCGGAGAGGTTATGCATCATTCTTTGGGACCAATCTGCCTCAACTCTTAGCACATATTCCGGGACGTTGATTTTCATCCAAGCGATCCAGAGGGAGCTGAACCTCTCCCATAAGGTGGCTTGAATCGCCAGACTGAAAAGCCCCTTAAACCCTTCAGGCAATATGATGTCCTGGTTTGCTTGCTGCCAAGCTTGAAGTATTCGCAAGGCATAAGGCTGGAAGCGCAGGCCTGCGGGCAAAACCTTTACGCCTGAATGAGTTCGGGTAAATAATTTCTGATTGATTTCATTCTCAAGTTGTTGAATTCGACTACTAGCAGTGGACTGCGTGATATGCAGATGGTTTGCAGCTTTAACAATGGAGCCTGTCTCGAGGACTTCTAAGAAAGTTTTAATCTGGGATAGTTGCATACATTTTCCTCTCGTTACCTATTGGGTATAGAAAATTTCGATAGGATCTATGGAAATTTGGTGATTTTAAATCTCTGGTGACTTTGAAAAAATATCATTTAGACAAAACGGCTGGTGCCGACGAATAAATTAGATAACAGAAAAAGAGTTAATTTAATATGCTGATTTTTCCAACAGTACTTTCCAATGAGTAACTCGTCGCAAACTTCGTTTGTAACATTCTCGATTCTTTGAATATTGCGGATCTTCTTTGTGACCATCCTGCACGCTCATCCCATTAGTTAAGACAATCTTCGAAGATACTGAGCAAGAGGTTCGACACTACAGTTTTTCAGACTTTAAGCGATTATCAGGCAATCAGGCTATCACTTTTCGGTAACTTGGTATCAAAAAGGGCGTTCGTGTGGCCATAACCTCAGGGCAGAATATTGAGGCCTGCGCTGGTCTTCTGTAATTCCGGCACCACTGCCAGTGGCGTTAAATACTCAGCGGATCATCAATGGCCACCTCCTCTGTTTTTAGCTGAGGTTTGAAGTGTCATCTAAAATAGCAGCAGTGTTGCAAAAGGTCAGAGCGTAGACTCCTCCTAAGAGATGCCAAATTATCGGTAGGTTTCAATCCTTGGTATTGGTATAGCGGGGTGACTGAAGTGATTGCGTAGTTGGCTGCATTGCAGTCATTAGGTTGCTTTCAGTAAGGTCGGGTGCAATCAATATTTTGCTAAAATGAAAATCATGTACTCCAGCAGTTGAGCATATCTTGTTTATCCTGCAATGACCTATCGTGCATGAATAGGGCTTAATTTATATAGTTTGATCACTGAACCTGCCCGGTTTGCAGGGCTGATTTAGCCACCAATCAAGCTCCCCTCTCAATGTAAACGGGTGTTTTCCTTATAGGCTGTCTAAGGGTATAGAAAAAGACGATACCCGCTAGAGAAATATATCGCTTTTCAAGGTTGGTCGATCCGAGAGAGACTGCTGTTCGAGCTTAATTCGGAATAGTCAAGCCAATAACTGATGAAATTTACTCGTTAGCTGATCAGTGTCAGTAAAACAAAAGATAATATTAATGGAGAGGTACAAGCGATGTTGATTGAACCTAGTGCCCGCTCTTACGAGCAACTCGTCGATGGCTTTGTCTGGGATATCCCCCAGTCCCTAAATATCGCAGATGTTATTTGTGATCGGCACGCAAATTCAACGCCTTTAGCCACAGCAATTATTGAAGATACAGAAAAAGGTGTCAGGCACTACAGCTTTGCAGAGACTAAGAGGCTGACTGATAATCTGGCGCTCTCATTCCAGGAATTCGGTATAAGGCGTGGCGATCGGGTGGTCATTTCATTAGGGCAGGATGTGGAGGCTCTACTCGCTCACTTGGCATGCTTTAAGCTTGGGGCTATTTCCGTCCCTGTTGCAGGACTTTATTCTGGTGAAGGGTTAGCGTTCAGAATCATTGATAGTGGAGCCCAACTCATTGTCACTAACCGAGAAGGCGCTGACAAACTGCGTGATCTGGATATTCCTGCCTTGTGCCATGTGGTGGTCATTAATCAACAAGCTCAGCAAGACGAGGTGGATTTCGGTAGCCTGTTGCAGGGCAAAGACGCTGAGTTAATTATTGCAGACACTGCTGCTGATGACGCAGCATTGATCTTCTACACATCCGGCACCACAGGCGCTCCCAAAGGCGTCCTTCATGCTCATAGAATGGCCAATGCTCATATTCCCTGTATTCAATTGGGCTTCGAGATGGCACCGCAGATTGGCGACGTTTTCTGGACTGCATCGGATTGGTCTTGGCTAGGGTCTCTGGGTGATCTGGTTTTTCCTGCCTTGTATTTAGGCCATCCGGTCGTGGTAACGCCAGGTCGGTTTTCAGTACAACGCGCCTATGAGGTAATGCAGCGTCACAAGATAACGTGCCCATTTTTGGCCACAGCCGTACTGCGGAAGATGAGTAAGGAGCCTGCTCCTAAGAGGGGGCTAAGTGTGCGTGCGATTATGACAGGGGGAGAGGCGATGTCGCCGGAGGTACTCAAATGGTCACAACAGACTTTCGGTGTGCCGGTTAACGATGAGTTTGGATCGACTGAATCCAATCAGACGGCAGTGGCCTGTTCGACCCTTTACAAAACTCCTGACGGATCAGTGGGGCGTATCACGCCGGGTAAGCGCGTCAGTATCCTCGATACACAAGGCGTGGCGTTGGCTGCGGGTGAAATCGGAGAAATTGCCGTCTGGCATGATAATCCTAGCAATATGCTGAATTACTGGAATGAGCCCGATAAAACGGCCCAGAAATACCTGAACGGCTGGCTGCTTACGGGTGACCGAGGCATGCGTGATGAGCAAGGCTTTCTCTATTACTACGGACGATTGGACAATCTGATTCTGGTTAATGGACTGAGGGTGGGGCCTGAGGAGGTGGAAGCCCAGTTATTGGCACATGAAAAAGTATCAGAAGTCGGTGTCATTGGTGTGCCTGATGATCGCGCGGGAGAAGCCATCGTTGCTTTGATCCAATTAAAGGACGGTATTGAGGGGAGCGATGAGTTAGTTAGCGAGTTGCAGAGGTTTGTGAAGGCGCATCTGGCCGCTCACTGTTACCCGAAAAGAATAGAGTTTGTCGATGAGCTACCTGTAACCTCAACCGGAAAAATTTGCCGGGAAAAGTTGCGAGGCTTATTGGTTGAATCGCTAGTGGCTTTGGGTTGATAGGGTATACAAACTTATAAAAAGAACGATGTTCATAATCGACGCCTGCACATTGTGGGTGTCCTTGAACATGAATTCATATATTCAGGAGTGTTGCCAGCATGTCAGGTCTTATTGTCCAGAGTAAAGGTCAGATACTGGAAATCATTATTGACCGTCCCAAAGCGAATGTGATTGATTCTAAAACTAGTCGTGAGCTCAACCGTTTATTTTTAGAATTCGATCAAAGCGACGAATACCGGGTAGCGATTCTAACCGCCGCAGGACAAAACTATTTCTGTACTGGGGCGGACCTCAAAGAGCTTGATGAAAAGCATGGAGATGTTGACTACGGCCCGAATGGTTTTGCCGGCCTTACTCATTTTACCAGCCTGAGCAAACCGGTCATTGCTGCTGTGAACGGGGTTTGCGTAGGGGGAGGTTTCGAGATGATGTTAGCTTGCGACCTTATTGTGTCTAGTCAGCATGCTGAATTTTTCCTATCCGAGACTCTTATCGGCAATGTGCCTTTTTTGGTTAGCATCCAACGTCTTTTAGGACGGTTGCCTAGAAATATAGCGATGGAAATGTTGTACACTGGGCGCCGAATGGCCTCGGAGGAATTACTAACCTTTGGGGTTATTAATTCAGTTGTTCCTGCTGAACATCTTCGGGAAACAGCCTATCAATTAGCGGAGCAGATTATTGCTGCTGCTCCGCTGTCGGTATCCGCCTGCAAACAGGCCTCTGCACTCGTTGAATCCATATCTACTTCTGAAACGGCTGAGCTTAGTAAAGTCAAACGGGTGGAGTTTTTTGACTCAGTTATGAGCTCTGAGGACGCTAAGGAAGGAGCCCGTGCTTTTGTTGAAAAGCGAAAGCCAACGTGGCGTGGCTGTTAAATAAACCAATGCATGACATTTTTATTATTCGACGGAGGATTGCTCGAAATTAAATATAAACGCCTATTATTTTTAATAACACATGATTTTGAAATCAAATCATCTACTTGATAGTGGTCTCTTATTTTTACTTGATAAAAAAATAAGAGAGACGCTAACTTGCGGATAGAATTCAGAGGAAGTACACAGAATGAATAAACAGATAAGTGGAGTTTGTCCTCCAAAAATTGACTTCTATATATTCTGGCCCGCATTAATTGTTATTGTTGGTCTATTGGTTCCAATCTGCTTGAGCCCTGATGCTGCTGGTAAAGTTGCGGGCGATTTAATTTCTGTCATCACTAATAAGCTAGGCTGGGCATACCAGCTCGGTGCATTTTCTCTCTTTATTTTCATGTTCTGGCTCGCATTGGGTCGTTATGGAAAAATCCGACTCGGACGTTTAGAGGATAAACCCGAGTACTCAAAGTTCAGCTGGATAGCAATGATGTTCTGTGCCGGAATGGGCTCGTCCATCATGAACTGGTCTTTTGTCGAGCCTCTTTACTTCATGCAAGGCCCTGCGATGGGCATAGAACCGGGGAGCAATCAGGCCGCTGAATGGGCTGGCATGTATTCGATGTTCCACTGGGGCTTGATTCCTTACGCGATATATCTGCTACCAGCCCTGCCCATTGCATATATAGTCTATGTGAGACGTTGCAGCCTGTTCCGGATCAGTGAGGCGTGCGTTGGCATATTAGGTGATAAAGCATATGGCCCTGTCGGTAAGGTGATAGATGTGCTGGTGATCTTAAGTATTCTGGGTGGTACCGCAACCACTTTGGGGCTATCAGTGCCTGTCCTTTCTGCACTGTTCAGCGAAGCATTTGGGCTAGTTGACTCGTTTGGGCTTCAACTGGTTGTATTGGTGATCTGGACGGCAATTTTTAGCTGGAGTGTGTATAAGGGATTATCTGAAGGCATTAAAATTCTTAGTCAAATCAACACAATGCTTGCACTAGTATTGTTGGTATTCGTGCTCGTGACCGGTCCGACGCTGTTTATCCTGGATTCGGCCAGTAATAGCCTTGGCTTACTGATGGGTAACTTTTTCCACATGAGTCTGTGGACAGACCCTGTCAACAAGGGCGGCTATCCGCAAGCCTGGACAACATTCTATTGGGCATGGTGGTTGGCTTATGCGCCAATGGTCGGCCTGTTTGTTGCCCGTATATCTAAAGGTCGTACTATTCGTGAGCTGATTCTGTACGGCATTACCTGGGGCAGCCTTGGTTCCTGGGTATTCTTCGCAGTTTGGGGTAACTATGCCATTAATCTGGAGATCACCGAATCCCTATCATTGTCCAGCATTCTGTCTGAGAGTGGCATACCCGCTACCATTGTCGCGACAGTAAATTCTTTGCCATTTGCCAGTGTATTTATCCTTGCATTTATTGTGTTGTTCTTTGTCTTTACCGCAACAACCATGGATTCAGCAGCCTTCGTATTAGCATCAATAAGCTCCAAAGATATGAGCGGTGATGAAGAGCCTGCCTGTTGGAACCGTATTATCTGGGCAATGATTCTTGGCGGTTCTGCAATTGCCATGATGCTGATGGGCGGACTAAAGGCTGTTCAATCAGCCACTATAGTACTTGCCCTACCAATGCTGCCCTTGATGGCTCTGTTGGTGTTCTCATTGATGCGCATGCTTAAAGAGGACTTCGGTAGCTCTCTGGAGCAGGCACACCACGTAATGCATGAAACCAAAGGTATCACTCAGATCGTTCAAGACATTCCTGTGGTTGGGCAGTTGGAATATGTCAAAGAGACTGCCTTTGACCCGGATGTCGCGCAAAGTTCCGTTTAGCATACACTAGCGTTATTGCCTCCTTTTTGAAGTATATGTGTCTACTTATATGTAGCAGATCAAGAAGGAGGGGAGCGCAGCCGTGCAAAGGAAATTGACAAATACCTGATGGAGCGCTTCCTACGGGATAACAGGGTGCTCTATAGCATGAAAAAAAACCGCTAAGCGGTGAACAGAGGGAAAATAGATGAGCTGTGTACTGTTTAATGAATTTGCTACCCGGGATGGTAAAAAAATCGTTGAGATTCAGCTGAATGCTGAACGCTCTTTGAATGCTTTAACCCTGGATATGATCGACCTGATTCAGCCAAAACTGGATGAATGGAAAGACGATGAATCGGTAGTCTGTGTGATACTGGATAGTTCTGGCGAGAAAGCGTTCTGCGCAGGAGGGGATGTCGTCAACCTGTCTAAGGCGATGGTCGGTGATGGCGACCCGAAATTTCCAGAAGATTTTTTCACCCGCGAATACATTCTTGATTACACCCTGCATACCTATCCCAAGCCAATCATCTGTTGGGGCAACGGCATCGTGATGGGGGGGGGTATGGGCCTGATGAACGGTTGTAGTCACCGGGTCGTCACAGAAAAGACTTATATGGCGATGCCGGAAGTCACTATTGGCTTTTATCCTGATGTTGGCGGCAGTTGGTTCCTAAATCATATGCCGGGTCGTACGGGGCTGTTTTTGGGATTAACCGGTAATGGGATCAACGCAGCTGATGCGCTTTTCCTTGGTTTGGCGGATCGCTTTATTGCATCAGAACTGCGTGGCCAGGTTGTAGAGAAGCTTCAGGCCGAGTCCTGGTCCGGTGATGCTTATGCACCGACCAGCCGGGTACTGCGCGATCTGGAATCAGAATCACAGTTGGCGTTTAATGGTAATTCACCTGTACAAACTAACTATGAGTTTATTCAGCGCGTCACTGATCAGGACAGCGTCAAGGGGATTATTGATGTTTTATTAGCAGCAGAAAGTGACGATAAGTGGATCAGCCGGGCACAGAAGGCGATTCGCCACGGCAGTCCGCTGGCGATTCACTTAATAGCACGACAACTAAAAGTCTCTCGACATATGTCCCTCAAAGAGGTGTTTGCAAGTGAGTTGGTATTGTCGGTTCAATCGGGTAAGCACAGCGAATTCGCTGAAGGAGTGCGTGCCTTACTGGTGGATAAAGACGGCACCCCGCAGTGGACCTTCAAGACACTGGATGACGTTGATGAAACCGTCGTAGATGAGTTTTTTGTATCGCCGTGGGATGTGAATCCACTGGCTGATATGTAACAGATTAAAAACAACGTTAAGAATACCAGGCAAAAAAATGGCAACCATCGGATTTATGGGTCTAGGGAAATGGGATGGACTCCTGCTTTCGATGGGTTGTCTCAGCTACCTCTGTGGCAGATTAATACCGGTGGAGGGGGAGTCCATCCCATTTCCCTGGCAAGCAGAAACTTGTTTCCCCAGTGAGTTATCGGGTATGGGGGAAGGGTTTCACGAAATGGAACAGAAATTATTATTTCAGAGCGTGCGGGAGTGGTTGTGTTGGGGTACCCTGATAATGATTTATACTTGATATGTCATTAAATATGGGATGCTGTCGAATTAACTCGAAAGCTTGTGCTGAATAAGCGTAGAACTGGTTAATAAGAGTGAAATTGAAAGGTGTAATACAATTTTCATATTGAGTTATTGATGAATACAGGTTTATGGTGGTAGATATTTCCATCAATATGGAAATACTTTAGAGCGAGTAGTCCCATATGTTTTTAACTTACCCTTCAAAAATCTAAGTCAAGATTATGTCATCGTATCTATAGGTGCTTTAATATGATGATAATCAATTCCGGCTCCGGGACCATCATACTTTTCAGTTGTTATAAATGATCTCATTACTTTTAATGTTCCAAGTGCTGCGCGACTTTTGCGATGATCGATTGGCGGCAGTCGTGCTGAGCATGTGATACGTCACGTTTTCATAGGACGAAAAACTCAGGCTGTTCTCTGCGAGTCAGACAGGCCCAGGCCAGTGCTAAATTTTATGGCCTTATCGAAAAGGCGAAAGCGAACGGGTTGTAGTCCTACGCTTATCTAACAATGTTTTACCTTACTGTCGCAAGCGAGAAGGCTGGAAAATATTGATGTCGTTGATGCGTGTCAAAAAAAGCAGGAAGGCAATTACCTCCGTGGTAAGCCGGCCATCCTATGCGAGTTCTCGTCCTGAGAATGCCTTCCATGCCATAAGCTCATCCTGAGCTTAAAATAACTATAGTCTGCTTCCGGTGATTTGCAAGTAAGTGGCTAATTTAGAGGGATGGCTGTGGTTGGTTTGGAGCTTGGCATGCTGATACTGCATGTTCAGGCGATTCTCTTGTCTTTGATAACTATGAATTAGTTATTGAAGGGGGCTTGAGTGTGCTGTTTAGGTTTATTGAGTGGTAAGCAAAGGCGCCCGAGTGGCGCCTTTGTTGTTTTTAGTGTTATTTCTAATAATTTTCACTTTTTTAAGGTAAGGCTGTTGACTCCTTTCGGGGAGTCTGTAGAATGCGCACCTCTTCCCAAGGAGGCTGCCAAAAAGCAGCATTGAGAGGGGAAGATGCTGGTAGATAACGCCTTGATAATTAACATT
>NZ_JBFIIH010000144.1:0-9502 GCF_041601355.1 Neptunomonas sp. | reverse complement strand
GGCGCACTGCGTAACATCAGTAGTATTGACGACCTCAATGGCGGTCAGGACGAGATCAGCCTTTCCGGTGATATTAACCAGGTGATCGGCGGCAGCGATAATGACATCATTACCGTCTCCTTAGCCGTCACTACAGCCAGCAGCACCGATCATATCCTCGGTGATAACGGCACAATGAACTACAGCGGCGCGATCGGCGCCGAGCAACTGACTAACCTGCAGAGCACTATTAACCAGAGCACTATTAACCAGAGCTCCCTGAATCAAGCAGGTGATGACATCATTACTCTGGGTAGCGGCGATAAAGTCGTGATCGCCGGTAAAGGTAACGACACCGTCAAAACAACGCTAAGCAGTGTGGGTAACCGCACAGTTCTGGGTGATGAAGGTCAGTTGGACTACGACGCTAACAACATTCTGCAAAGTGTTTTCAACACCAGCAGTATTGGTGGCGATGACACCATTCACTTAGGCGGAGCCAGCAGTAGTGATAGTAATATCGTTATCGGTGGCGTCGGTAGCGACACTATCACCAGCGGTAACAGCACCGACATCGTTCTTGGCGATAAAGGTGAGATCCAGTGGACAGCTGGCATCCTCGACAGTATCCGCAGCACCGATACCACAATAGGCGGTAACGATAAGGTCACGCTCGGTGATGGTGATAAAACCGTCATCGGGGGTTTTGGTAGCGATGTGGTTAACGCCGCTTCTGGCAGTCATTGGATACTGGGCGATAACGGAGAGCTTCTCTTCACTCAAGGTACACTGAAAACTTTCATCACACAGGACACAACTGCATTAACCGGGGGTGTTGATAACATTACTCTGGGCAATGGCCGTCATATTGTAATGGCGGGTACTCATGGTGATAACATCGCCACAGGGGTTGCTGATGACAGTATTCTGATGGGTGATAACGGTACGCTTCGCTACAATGAAGCAGGAGATCAGTTGATCCGGGTAGTGAGTGAACTCAGTACTCTTGGAGGAAATGACCGGATTACCACTGTGGGTGGCAACAGCCTTGTATTCGGCAGTGTGGGTGATGACTATGTCGAAACAGGTTATGGCAATGACGTTATATTCGGAGATAACGGTGTTGCTGATTACATCAATGGATTGGTTGATCGTTACACCACGACAGATACAACCATGGCTACGTCAGGCAAGGATACACTGTACGGCGGAGGTGGCGATGATTTGATCTTTGGTGGCTTGGGTAATGAGCTTATTTATGCAGGCTCGGGTAATGATAAGGTTCTTGGTGATCTTGGAAATGCCTTTTACAACACTGATGATCAAGATCCAACCACGTTAGATAGAGTAGAAAGTAAGCTCTCTCACATAGGAGGGGATGACGAAATACATGGCGGAGACGGTCATGATGTCATCATCGGCGGTGGAGGTAGCGATAACCTCTTTGGCGATGCTGGCGATGATTTTATATCCGGTGATGGTGGGTTAGCAGTATTCAATAATGGATATCTGGTTACGGCTGAAACCACTGAGCTGTTTTTAGGTGGTGGTGATGTATTAAATGGCGGAGATGATAACGATCTGATGTTCGGTGGATTTGGTAGCGATGTATTTTTTGGCAACCTTTCCGACGATATCTTAGCCGGTGAATATGCCCAGGCTTCGCTGCAAAGTTCTGCCGATGGATTCGGTCGCGTACTTTATCTGGCGCGTCTGGCGCAGGGTAATCTAGACTTGTTAGCCAATACTCAGTTCACCTTGTATAACGAGTTCCAGCCAGAGTTCGGTTCAGTAAGCCCTAAAGGCGTTGATAATGCTTTAACCTCTTTGGATGTTTTCGGACTGCGTGAAGATGATCGCGGTAGTCTGTTTTCGCGGGATGCTAAGCTTAACCAACATGGCAAAAGTCACGCTTCCGGCAAAGCTAATAATGATAAAAAGCCAGATGAAAACGAAGAAGAGGATCAGGAATGTCTGGATGAAGAAGGCGTTATTACAGAATGTACAGTTGACCCCGATACAGATATTCCACAGACTGACGAAAATCAAATTGTACCTGCTGAGCCTGTAGTTGAAGAAACGCTACCTGAAGAAGCTGGTCCGGATGCAAGCTCTGATATAAACCCTGATCTGAATCCTACAGATCAGGAGGCTGAGAAAACCACTCCTGCTGCTGCAGGATCAGGCAACACAGAGTTAAAAGACGTAGCAACCGCAGAGCAATCTGAGACTGATCTGAAATCGGCAGCAGCAGCGATTGCAAGTCTTGCCGGTTGGAAGCTGGCAAAAGCTGACCGATCGACAACGACAAAAATTGCCCGCAAAGGTTTTGATAATCTGCGCTTAAAGCAGCGTCATGTTAAACGTTGGGATGAGTCAAAACAGTGCTTTATAGGTAACGAAAAAATTAAAACTGTGACCGCTTCAGATTGGGAGCAGGCAGCAAAAAACATAAAATTACATTGATAAATCTAGGGAGTAATAATGGATAAGCAAAAGCAGAAAGTTGAAACACCTAAAATCAAATGGGATGACTCCCAGATGAGAAGTACTTACGCTAATGTATGTAATGTTTCGAGTACGCGTGAAGAAATTACCTTGTTGTTTGGCTTAAACCAGGCGTGGAATGCTCAACAAAAAGAATTAGTTATTGGGTTATCAGACCGTATAATTCTTAATCCTTTTGCCGCTAAACGTATGGCTACCTTGTTGAATAATGTGGTTGCACAGTATGAAACACGCTTTGGTGAAATAGGCGAAGGCAGCGTTGAAGTGACTCCTGCGGCTACTCAGTCTGAGCGAAAAGCCCCGTTGAATGACTGAATAGAATACGCCCGGTGTGATCCGGGCATATTTTTTCCTGCCCCTATGATTTTTATAAATAAAGTGCCTCGATGCAGATAGATTCAGATACCACCGATGACGGACTACGCCAGGCCTGGGTTCAATTCAGTGCAGCCGACAGTTATGAAGAGTATTGCCAATACTGGTTAGAGTTGATGTGCACTCGCATTGGGGGTGTTTCTATCGCCGCATTAGTGCTGGAAAGTGGCGAAGCGGGTTTTCAGCCAACCGCTATCTGGCCTGAAAAATCTCAGACGGATGAAGAGTTTACTGCCTTGATCGAAGAAGGCCTTGAGGAAGCGGCAGGGTTAGTTCATACCCTTGCTTCTGGCGGTTATGGTGTCGCGTTTCCAATTCGGTTGGATGATGAGTTAGTCGGCGTAGTGGCACTGTCTTTGCGGGTTAACAGTATAGTGTTACCTGCTGTTATGGAGCAGATCCAATGGGGCAGCGCCTGGATTGAGCTCTTGTTACGTCGCCATCGTGGCCGTGAGAAAAATTTGCAGTTTGATCGGTTATCCGGCGCAGTCGATCTGTTAGGTGCCGTACTGGTTGAATCTGATTTTAATAGTGCCGCTATGACATTTGTCAATGAGTTAGCGGCAGCATTATCCTGTGATCGTGTTAGCTTCGGGCTGACAAAAGGCGCGTTGGTGGAAGTGACGACGTTGTCGCACAGCGCACAATTTGGCAAGAAAATGAATTTGATCCGCCGCTTATCCGGAGTAATGGATGAGGCCGTACAACAACGGGGCGTTATCAATTATCCCAATACGTTCGATAGTAGCAGTTTACTGGTTGAGCGAGAGCATGCGCAGTTTTCTCAATCTTATGGCAATGCCAATATTCTTACTATCCCGTTGCATTCTGGCACTCACTATTTTGGTGCGGTTACGCTTGAAAGGCCGGCGGATAATCCTTTTTCGGAAGATGAAATTACCCAGATACGCAGTGTTGTCGCGTTGTCGGGTGAGACCCTGAGAAATAAGCAAAATCAGGATAAAACCTGGTATCAACACCTGATCTCAGCCTGCGGGCAACATGTGAAAAAAGTATTGGGTAGCGGTTATCTGGGGCGTAAATTAAGTCTGATTTTACTTGCTGCTGTGGTTGTTTTCTTTAGCGTGGCCAAGGGCACTTATCGGGTATCCGGCGATAGCTTGCTGGAAGGTTCCGTGCGCCGGGCTATCGTAGCGCCGTTTGAAGGATATCTTGAATCCGCTGATGTTAAAGCCGGAGAAAGGGTAACTCAGGGACAAGAGATGAGTAGTCTGGATGATCGAGACCTCACCCTTGAAAAACTAAGCTATTTGAGTGAACAGGCGAAACTGCAACGCCAGTATGAGGAAGCCGTCGCGAAGCGCGAACGCGCCGAGGCAGCCGTCATCCAAACGCAACTTGAACAAAATAGTGCTCAACTTAAGCTGGTCGAAAGTAAACTCTCAAGAACCCGCCTTCGTGCACCCTTTGACGGGATAGTGATCAGTGGTGATTTAAGTCAGCGCCTGGGAGGCGCTATCGAACAAGGTGAAGTCTTGTTCGAAGTAGCGCCTTTGGATAGCTATCGTGTCATTTTATGGGTTGACGAACACCGTATGGCCGATATCACAGAGCAACAACAAGGACATCTGGTGCTCAACTCATTACCTGAGACAACCTCAGCGTTTAAGGTAACCCAGGTGACACCCGTGACCGAGGCGCGTGACGGGGGGAATTATTTTCGGGTAGAAGCCGTGCTGGTTGATTCCATTCCTGAGATGCGGCCGGGTATGAAGGGTGTCGGAAAAATAGAAGTAGATGAGCGCAAGCTTATTTGGATCTGGACCTATCCTGCACTGCAATGGTTTAAGTTGAAACTCTGGTCATGGTGGCCGTAAATGTCAGTCTCACTGTTCAGTCCTTCATGGCATAGGGTCGCTGAATTAAAGCCTCGATTGCGCTCTCATGTGGTCCTGAATCGGCATATATACCGGGGTGCGGTCTGGTACGTGATTCAGGATGATGCCACCGGCCGTTATCACCGCTTTACGCCGCAGGCTTATTGTCTGATAGGGCTCATGAATGGCCGCCGTACACTGGATGACCTCTGGCATAGTGCCGGAGAGCAACTCGGCGATGATATGCCTTCGCAAGATGAAGTGATCCAGTTGTTATCCCAGCTTTATCGGGTGGACGTGATTCAAACCGACGTCATCCCCGACATTGGCGAACTTAATAAACGCCGTCGTAAAGAGAAACAAAACCGATTGTTAGCTGCTATTAAATCGCCTCTGGCGGTAAAAATACCACTCATTGATCCTGAGCCGTTTCTGAGCCGCACGGCAGGCATCAGTCGTTGGATATTTAATCCGTTAACCGGATTTATCTGGCTGTTTTCTATTGGCTGGGCATTAACGCAGGCGGTATATCACTGGCCGGAGTTAACCGAAAACCTCTCAGACCGGGTACTGGCCGTTGAAAATCTATTCCTTATCTGGCTGGTCTATCCGGTAGTAAAACTTATTCATGAGTTTGGCCATGCTTATGCCGTTAAGCGCTGGGGAGGGGAAGTGCATGAGATGGGCGTGATGTTTCTCATCTTTATGCCGATTCCCTATGTGGATGCCTCGGCATCGGCGGCCTTTCACAGTAAGTATCAACGCATGCTGGTAGCCGCGGCGGGTATTCTGGTCGAAGCTTTTATTGCCGCAATGGCAATGTGGGTGTGGGTCAGTGTCGAGCCTGGTGTGGTACGTAGTATGGCGTTTAACACGTTGTTGATTTCCGGTGTATCTACACTGCTGTTTAACGGTAATCCATTGCTGCGCTTTGATGCTTACTATGTGCTGTCAGATTTTCTTGAGATCCCTAATCTGGCTTCAAGAGGCACCCGGCAAATTACATATTTATGTAAAAAATATCTATTTGGTTTCGGTGACGTAGCGAACAGTGCTGCCTATAGTAAGGGCGAAGCGAATTGGCTGGTGTTCTACGCGATAGCCAGTTTCATCTACCGGGTATTTATCACCTTTACGATTGTGCTTTTTGTGGCGAGTGAGCTGTTTTTCGTCGGTATTATTCTGGCCGTGCTGTCTTTGTATAATATGTTCGGCAAACCAACCCTGGGGGTTATTAAATTTTTGGCTATGGATAGAACCGTAAAAAAGAACAGGTCCCGCGTGTTTCTGAGCATCAGTTCACTGGTAATTCTTCTCTGGCTGATATTTTTTATTATCCCACTGCCTAAGATGACGGTCGCACACGGTGTTGTTTGGGCCCCGGATGAGTCGCAGGTGCTGGCCGGCAGTAGTGGTTTTCTTCAGCAGTTGGTTGTCACGCCGGGCGCTATGGTCAAGGTCGGGGATACGCTTCTCATCAGTAATAATGATGAACTGGATGCCAAAGTTGCGGAGTATGTAGGGCGCCTTAAAGAGCTACTGGTTCGCTATCAAACCGCAGTAGCTGACTTACGACAGAGTGAAGTGAGTATTCTGGCCGAAGAGATAGCGCAGGCACGCGCAGAACTAAAACGTAGCCTGGAAGAGCAGCGGGAACTCGTCGTTAAGAGCCCTGCCAATGGTCGTTATCAACTGGCCTTGCCGGTCGATCCGGAAGGGCGTTTTATTCCACGGGGCACCTTGCTGGGGTATGTATTACAGCCGGGTGAATACCGCGTCAGAGCGGCTGTAAGCCAGGACGATATCCCCTCAGTGCGCAGTGATGTTCAAACCGTAACTGTCAGGATTGCAGAGCAAATTGATCACGATATACAGGCGCAGCTTGCCAGTGAGGTGCCCGGAGCACAAAAAACCTTACCCAGTCCGGCTTTATCGGTAGAAGGCGGTGGCTTGTTCGCATTAGATCCGACCAATAAAGAGCAGCCTGAAGCGTTTGAAACAGTTTTTCTGGTGGACTTGCAGTTAGCCGGTTCTGCCGCCTATCGCGTTGGAGAGCGTGCTTATGTTCGGTTTGAGCATACCCCGGAACCGATTGGCTATCGTATTTATCGAGATCTGCGCCGCATATTACTACGCGAGCTGGATTACTAAATGCTAAAAATAGCCTCACATGCCCCGGCAGATTATCGGCATCGACCGGAAAGAAAGCGGCCAGGCAGGGACTGGCTGGAGCAATTGGAGGTAAGAATTAAGGGGCAGTTTGAATTAAACCCCTGGCGGTTAACGTTGCGTGGTCAACGTTTCGTTCGAAAGGTTTCACATTATAGCCTGAGCTGTGAAGCAGACACTGATCAGTGTCTGCTGGAGCGAACCCGGGTCTTGTCTCAAGCATTACGCCGACAAGGATTAGTCGATACGCTAGTAGCAGAAATATTTGCCATTATCCGTGAAATGTCGGGTCGTACTCTGGGTATGCGGCATTTTGATAGTCAGTTATTAGGTGGCTGGATTATGCTTCAGGGACGCGTCGCTGAGATGAAAACCGGCGAAGGCAAAACGCTCACGGCGGCTTTGCCGGTGATAACGGCAGCGCTCTCGGGTTTGCCGGTGCATGTAGTAACAGTCAACGATTACCTTACCCAGCGAGATGCAGAAGAGATGCAACCACTGTATCAGTGCTTTGGCTTTAACGTCGGCGTCATCACGCATGAAGTTACACCGCCGCAGCGCCGACACGCTTATCAGGCTGATATTCTGTATGTCACGGGTAAAGAGCTGGTTTTTGATTATCTACGTGATCGTATGAAAATGGATCAGGAGGAGCCATTGCGCTTGCATGTTGAAGCGTTGAAAAGCCCTAAACTGGAATCTCAGTTACAAATACGCGGATTACATTTTGCATTGGTGGATGAGGCGGATAGTGTCTTAATTGATGAGTCAAGAACGCCACTGATTATATCCGGCGTACAGAATAATGAAGATGAGCAGCAATTTATTGAAGAAGCCTACCTTTTGTCTCAGGAGCTGCTGTTAGATAAGGATTTTACTCACAAGCCGGAGCGCCGCGAGGTAGAGTTTACCGAGCAGGGGACCGCCGCCATCCGCCATTTGTGTGAAGGGCTTGGGCCGTTATGGCGAGGCGCGATTCGCCGCGAAGAGATCGTCCATAAAGCACTGCAGGCACGATATATCTATCAGGCAGATAAAGATTATCTGGTACGCGAAGGTAAGATCGAGCTGGTTGATCCGTTAACCGGTCGGGTGATGGAAGGCCGTTCCTGGGAAAAAGGACTGCATCAGATGATAGAGCTAAAAGAGGCGTGCGAATTAACGCCACAACGTGTTACTCAGGCCCGGATCAGTTACCAGAATTTTTTCCGGCGTTATCTTTGTCTGTCGGGTATGACAGGAACCGCCTGGGAAGTGAAGCAAGAGTTATGGGATACCTATGAATTGGCGGTATCGCGCATACCCACGTATCGGCCGGAGATACGCGAGACCTACCCAGCCAAGGTGTTTCTTACTGCTGAACAGCGCTGGCAAGCCGTTATCGAGCGATGTCAGGCGTTGGTTATCCAGCAGCGCGCAATTCTGATTGGTACCAACTCAGTGGCTGATTCTGAAGTGGCTAGTGATTACCTGCAGCAAGCCGGAATTGCTCATCAGGTACTCAGTGCCAAACAGGATAAAGCAGAAGCAGAAATAGTCGCACAAGCCGGAGAACCGGGGCGGGTGATGGTAGCTACTAACATGGCAGGACGAGGAACAGATATAAAGCTGGCACCTGCTGTTAAGGCGGCAGGAGGGTTGCATGTCATACTCACTGATCGCTATGAGTCCGGCCGGGTAGACCGGCAGTTAGCTGGCCGGAGTGCGCGACAGGGAGATCCGGGTAGCTTTGAAATGCTGCTAACGCTGGAAGACCAACCTATCAAGACGATCAGTGCTAAAGGCCTGATTGCGACTGGCCTTTCGCTGGGCATTGATACCTCAGGTGGCCAGAAGATGGTGATTAAGGCATTACAGGTTGAGCAACAATTTATAGAACGCCAGAACTATCTGGCTCGCCAATCGACTCTTGACTATGATGTAAAGCAGGGCGATTTACTGGCATTCTCAGGACGAAGTAATTAAATGAAAATACACGCTTTTTTGATGGTTTCGTTTCTGGTATCAATGCCAGTAGCGGCAGAACAGAACGTTGAAGCTGAAAAGTTATTAACAGCTTCTTTATTAACCGAAAATTCATCCGACAATACTTTTTCAGGTAAAGATCAGGCGCTGTTATCGGCGGCTGAATCTTATAATGACCGCTTGGCAGTCCCGTCGCTCGGCTGTCTGTTAACGCCCAGTCTCGATATTCTGATCGCCAGCCCAATAGCGGGTGTCATAGAATCTGTATTAGTTAAAAAAGGCGGTCTGGTTAAAGAAGGTGAAGTACTGGTCAAGCTAAGGTCCGAAGTAGAGCAAGCAACGCTAAAGTTAAATAGAGCGCAGGCGGCCTATGGGCAGCGAACCATAAAACGTAATACTGAGCTGTATCAGAAAAACCTGATTTCTGAGCAGGAAAAGGACGAAATCATCATCAATAATCGCCTTTTCGGTTATGAGGCAGAACAAACCCGTGCCTTATTAAAGCAAAAAACCATTCGTAGCCCCTTGGCGGGTGTAGTAGTAGAGACGTTTCTGGACCCGGGCGAATATGTGGGCGAAGATCCCATCTTGAATGTTGTACAGCTGGACCCGTTGTATGTCGAAGTGGTTGTTCCTGCAAAATATTACGGCGAAATTGCGAAAGGTGG
>NZ_JBFIIH010000143.1:0-9618 GCF_041601355.1 Neptunomonas sp. | reverse complement strand
TGCTTCACGCATAACCGCGCGTCCCTGATCACTGGCATCGACAAATTTAGTGATGCTGTTGAGCAGCTCCATAACGGCAGCAATAGCCGTATTGAATGTTTGACGGCGTTCAATATCGTCAGATACTTTGCGGATGGTTTCATGCACTTTACGGCGCAGTTCTTTCTGTGGTTCAGTCAGAGCGCTGCTGTCCAGTGCAACCACATCTTGTCCGCCCAGAAGGTGGTCGTGTACATGTTTCCATAAGCGGCGCAGGAAGCGATTAGCCCCTTCTACACCCGAATCAGACCATTCCAGTGATTGCTCAGGTGGTGCTGCAAACATCATGAACAAGCGTACGGTGTCGGCACCGTATTTATCGATCATCACCTGCGGATCAATGCCGTTGTTTTTCGACTTTGACATCTTCGTGACACCGGCTTGCTCTACCGCTAGTCCGTCGTCTTTATGCACCGCACTGATAATGCGCCCTTTGTCGTCTGTCTCGGTGACTACATCGGTAGGCGCAATCCACACTTTGCCGCCTTTGTCATCTTCCCGGTAGTAGGTATTAGCCAGTACCATTCCCTGACAGAGTAAGCGGGTGAAGGGCTCATCAGAAGTAACCAGGCCTTCATCACGCATCAGTTTATGGAAAAATCGAGAATAGAGCAGATGTAAGATAGCGTGTTCAATGCCGCCGATATACTGGTCTACGGGTAGCCAGTAATTGGCTTTTTCCGGATCAAGCATAGCATTTTCAGTTGAACGGCTCGCGTAACGAGCGTAGTACCAGCTTGATTCCATAAAGGTATCGAAGGTGTCTGTTTCACGCTCAGCCGCACCGCCACATGAAGGGCAGGTGGTATTAATGAAGCTGTCCATTTTTTTGATCGGTGAACCGCTACCGTCAAACTCAACGTTTTCTGGCAACACGACCGGCAATTGATCTTCAGGGACGGGCAGCGGACCACAGGAAGGACAGTTAATCACCGGGATCGGGGTACCCCAATAACGCTGACGGGAAACACCCCAGTCGCGCAGCCGGTAATTAATAGTGACTTTGCCTTTGCGCTGACGTTCCAGCTCAGAAGCGATCGCTTTAAAAGCAACCTCATATTCCAGATCATCAAAGTTGCCTGAGTTGATCAGAATACCTTTATCAGTGAATGCTTCTTTTTCGATATCGACTGTTACATCATTATTAGTAGAGTCGATAACCTGCTTGATCTGCAGATCGTATTTTTTAGCAAATTCCCAGTCACGCTGATCATGAGCAGGAACGGCCATGACTGCACCTGAGCCGTAATCCATCAGGACAAAATTAGCTGTCCAGACAGGTACCTGTTCCCCCGTCAGAGGATGCGTCGCATTAATACCCAGTGACATGCCACGTTTTTCCATGGTTGCCATATCGGCTTCAGCCATTTTGATGTTTTTACATTCATCAATAAACTGAGCCAGCTTGGGATTAGATTCAGCAGCTTTGAGTGCCAGCGGATGTTGAGCCGCAACGGCAACATAGGTCACACCCATTAACGTATCAGGGCGGGTTGTAAAGACATCCAGATCACTGCCGTCTTCAACGTGGAACGTTAGCTCAACACCTTGAGAACGGCCGATCCAATTGCGTTGCTGAGTGATAACCTGTTCTGGCCAGTCGGTCAGTTTGTCCAGATCGTCGACCAACTGGTCTGCATAATCGGTGATTTTCAGGAACCATTGCGGGATTTTCTTGCGCTCAACTAATGCGCCAGAGCGCCAGCCCCGACCATCAATGACCTGTTCGTTTGCCAGAACCGTCATGTCGACAGGGTCCCAGTTCACTTCTGCTTCTTTTTTGTAAACCAGCCCTTTTTCCATCAGACGGGTAAAGAACCACTGCTCCCAGCGATAATACTCAGGATGGCAGGTCGCTAGTTCGCGGTTCCAGTCATAACCAAAGCCCATCAGCTTCAGCTGATCGCGCATATAATCGATATTTTCGTAAGTCCATTTGGCTGGCGGTACATTGTTATTCATCGCCGCATTCTCAGCAGGCAAGCCAAATGCGTCCCAGCCCATAGGCTGAAGAACGTTTTTTCCTTGCATCCGCTGGTAGCGTGAAATCACATCGCCAATGGTGTAGTTACGAACATGGCCCATGTGCAGGCGGCCGCTAGGGTAAGGGAACATCGAAAGACAGTAAAATTTCTCTTTGCTGGTGTCTTCCGTACATAAGAAACTATTATTCTCTTCCCAGTACTGTTGAGTCTGGGTTTCAATCTTTTGGGGTTCGTATTGATCGTTCATCGTAGTATCTTATAGAAATCTCTAACAATAAAACCGGCTTATATTGATGCCGGTTAAAGAGTCTGCTGGTAAGTTCAGGGTATGCTGCATAGCATACAATATAAGCCCTGCTATCAACAGCAGTATAGGCCGTCTAATTCTGCAGTATCGGAGTTGAAAATGGATAAAGAATCTAAAAAGTCATCAGAAAGCAATCAGCCAGGGTTTAAGCAAGATGTGCCGAGCATATACAATCGTGTACTGGATCGTCTGACGGACACGCTGGAAAATGTAGAGCACCACTCATGGGATTATTTGCAGGAAAAAATTGAAGAGGCCGTCGAGTTGGAGCTGACGGCAGAAGAGATGACGCGTGATGAGATGGATCTGCTGACGGCTTATCTGAAACGTGATCTTAAACAACTCGGTTATTACGCACATGAAACCGGTGAAGGAATCGCTGCCTGGTTGCATTTCGACCTGAATATTCTTGAAAACACTGTAGTAGAAAAGCTGGTTGCGCTGGCAGATCAAACCCGCATAGATCAGGAGCGCTTAAGAGAGCAACTGGCAAATGAAGCAGATGAGTATATGGCGGGTGAAATTGCAGCGGTAGGAACATTTGAATGTCAGAGTTGCCAGCAACAGATGCAGCTGAAAAAAACCAGCCTGATTGAACCATGTAAGGCCTGTGGTGCCGAGCATTTCAGGCGTATATCAAGGCCGTGGAGTGCTCTTGATATAATCTGATCTCTATATCAGGGCTACTCCATCAGGGCTACTAAATCTGAGTTAACTCAACTGACATTCAGGCAGCTGGATATAGATCAAAAAGGCTGGTGACAGAAAAGCTCGACATTTTCTTTAGTGCCTTGAAGGGCGTTGCGTGCAGCAGCGCCTGTTAGCTTTTGCGTTTTTCCTGTGGTGAGGTTGACGCCTTTAATACCCTCTTTCTGGTACGCGGCGTAACGCTGTTGGTATTTCTCACACATATCTTTATCACGGGCTTCTTGTTTTAACATGACCTTTTGCTCAGCCAGCGTGTTTTCTTTATCTCGTTCAATGCGCTGGATGTCACGCTTTTTCTGATTGAGCAGGCGCTCCTGTCTTCGTGCGTTGGCACGATCAGCCGGTGCTGTTTGAAGTTGGATTTCTTGAAAATCAGGGGCCAGCACACGGGGTGTGCTGGTGTAATGAAGCTTACCGCTTGCGTCACGCTACTTATAAATTTCTGCACGTGCCGTTTGGCTGCTAAGCAACACGGTTAGTGTAAGAGAAGATATCAGAGTAACTGCCAGACTATGTGTCAGAGGCAGGCTAAACAGGTCTGCTTAAATATGGCATCAATCGCCTCGAATCTTGATTAAAACCCAAATCGGAATTTAAAAATGGTTTTCTACTCTATGAGATCGTATTGATCACGTAATATTTCAATAATATCTGCTTTTGGATTGTCGGAAAGCAGCAGTTTTTTTCCGGTAACTTTTTCTGCAATGCCCACGTAGGTAGCGGAAATGCTCATCATGACCGCTTCAGGTAATGCGTTGTCACGGGCGAGTGCTGCGCGTTCAGGCATGCGTTCTTTATTGAGTAGAATATCGGGGTCTGGAAAATGATTAAGCAACCATTGGCGAAAGCCCTCTTTAGAGTTTTCAACAATCTTGCCTTCACGGTAGGCCGCCCCATCCCATATACGCGAAGAGTCGGGTGTGCCGACTTCATCCATGTAGATGAGTTTTTCATTTCCGGCAGCATCAGTAACATAACCAAACTCAAACTTGGTATCGACAAAAATCTGATCCAACGCGGCCAGCGCATCGCTGATTACGCCAAAGCCTTCCTTGAGTAGTTTTTCGTACTGATTGATATCGTCTTTGCTGCGCAGATTAAAGGCCGCAAAGTTATCTTCTAAATTGTTGCGCGTGATGTTCACATCATCCGCCTCGGGTACGCCCGGAATCCCTTTGAGGATGCCTTTGGTCGACGGCGTGATCAGCAGTTCGGCGAGCTTCTGGTCTTTTTGCAGACCATCAGGTAACTGTATTCCACAGAACTCACGCTCGCCTTTAGAGTAGGCGCGCCACATGGAGCCAGTAATGTACTGGCGGCAGATCGCCTCAATCATCACTGGTTTGGCTTTTTGCACGATCCAGACAAACGGATGCGGGATGTCCAGAATATGGCTATCGGCTAAGCCGTTTTCACGGAACAGTTTAAACCAGTGATTGGATATTGCGTTGAGAGCAGCGCCTTTGCCGGGCACGCCATTCATGCCGCCTTCGCCATGCCAGATACAGTCAAACGCCGAGATGCGATCGCTGATGACCATGATAGCCAAGGGCGCGTCAGCAGCAACATCGTAACCTTTCTGCTGGATAAGACGACGGCTGTCTGCTTCGGTTAACCAATAAACAGAACGAACTTTACCACTGTGGACTGGGCTATTGGTACGAATCGGCAGGTCGTTATTAACGGCTAGCACTTTATCGGCAAGACTCATGGGTAAACTGTCCTGTTTGGGAGTTAATTATGAAGGCTATTTTAAAGATTAAGATAATTAGGGGAGAAATTTTACCAGAATCGAAAAACAGTGACAGACTTTTTACGTCGTTGGGGTCTTGGCTGCTAACAGGCGGATGTCGCGTTGAATGCTTCAGTTCACTTCAGGTATGTATTATCAGATATATACTTTGTACATGTTCTTTTCAGGTGCAGCTTGTCCGGCGATAACTTGATCGGGAATAACTTGATCGGGAATAACTGGATCGGGAATAAATTATTCAGGGTAAAAAGCTCAGGCATGTTGTCGCTAACATGCCTGAGCAGCAAAACGGTTAACTAGTCAGTGGCTATTTTTTGAGCTGCTTTTGTTTCTGCCTGGTTTTGCCCTTCGCTTTTGTTTCTGACACCTTGTTACGGATGATCTTCGTTTGGCTGGCTTTGTTGGTGCGTGGTTTATGCGCTTTTTGTGAGAGCTGTTTGCGGATATTGTCGCGGCTGCCGACTTCATAGCCTTTTTGATAGATGCGCTTGATAGGACTGCCGATCAGGCGTTCGATATCATCCAGTGCGCGTTCCTCCTCACGGCTAACAAAAGAAATAGCGTGGCCTTTAGCGCCCGCACGGCCTGTACGGCCAATACGGTGTACATAATCTTCGGCAAGGTAGGGCAGGTTATAGTTAACAACATACTCAAGCCCTTTGATGTCTAAACCGCGAGCGGCAACCTCGGTCGCGATCATTACCTGTACTTTGCCGGCTTTAAAATCTGCTAAGGCGCGTTTGCGTGATCCTTGTGTTTTATCGCCGTGGCAAACAACATGAGTGATCTTGTCCATTTTCAGATCGACGACTAATTCATCAGCCTGGGCTTTGGTGCTGGTAAACACCAGTACCTGAAACCAGTCATGCTTTTTGATCAACTCAACAAACAGATCGGGCTTGCGGCGCTCTTCAACCGGATAAACCACATGTTCCACGGTATCGGCAGTAGCGTTTTGTTTAGCCGCACGAATAATTTCGTGGCGAGTCATCAGTTTTTTTGCCAACTCATTAACGGTAGGTGTCACTGTGGCAGAGAACATCAATGTTTGATGTTTCGCTGATGTTTGTTGGATGAGCTTATGAACGTCGCTGATAAAGCCCATATCGAGCATTCGGTCAGCTTCATCCAACACCACAAACTCAACTTTAGACAAGCTGATATTACATTGCACAACATGCTCAAGTAATCGCCCTGGCGTCGCAATCAGAATATCGACCCCGGCTTTTAGTTTGCCTTTTTGCGAGTCAGTACTCACACCGCCATAGATACCTTTAACCGTAAAGGGTAGAAATTGTGCATAGCCTTTTATCGTATTGGTTAGCTGCTCAGCCAGCTCACGTGTCGGGGCGAGAATCAGCGTACGCACATGCCCTGGCAACGTTGTCGCAGGGCGGTCATGCATCTGTTGTAAAATAGGCACAGTAAACGCCGCTGTTTTGCCGGTACCCGTTTGTGCATTCGCTAACACATCCTTACCACGGCGCGCCGGCACAATCGCCTGCTCTTGAATCGGTGTCATCTGGCTGTAGCCGCAGGCATCCAGAGCACGTTGCAGCTCGGGAGCCAGGTCTAAAGAGGAAAACTTCATTATCTATCCTTTGTGGACACAGCCACAGCCAAAAATACAGGGCAGCTATTATAAAGGAAAATGATGGGTGTCGTGTGTTTTTCGTGATAGATGCTTACTAAATGAGTGTTTACTAAGGTTGCTAGGTATAATGCTTGGCTCGTTAGGTATCTTGGAAAAAATGCATGAAGTATTGGGTGTTCTTGGCTATTGCAATTATAGGTGAAGTTGTCGCAACGTCTGCACTCAAGTCCAGTGAGGGTTTTAGCAAGCTAGTGCCTTCTTTCGTTGTCGTTGCTGGATATGTTGTCGCTTTTTATTTTCTATCTTTAGCGCTAAAAACTATTCCTGTAGGGGTTGCCTATGCCGTTTGGGCAGGTTTAGGAATTGTACTCGTTGCAGCTATTGCTTATATCGTGCATGGACAAAAGCTTGATGTGTGGGCGTTCATTGGCATAGGTTTTATCGTTAGTGGTGTTGCAGTGCTTAGCCTGCTTTCAAGCACAAGTGCTCACTAACAAGACTGACATAGAGGGCAGATGAGCCTTTTCAGCTAGATAAACCAAAGTAACTTTTATCTGTATCTTACCTGCATCTTATCTGTTCTGTGGGCGACCAGGCAGATAGCACCGGCCTTCCTCTAAAGCTAACGCCCTGGATTTTCATATCAGAGTGTAAATAAATAATATTTCTCGGCGTTAAGATCTATAATGTGCGAAATTTGCGGGGTTTATGTTTCGCAATTCAGTCATTCCCGGTGTCCGAGTGCCTTTTGTGGCTGCAATATGACATCCTTATCAGGAGTTTATAGTGACCTACTGTTTGGGTATAAAAATTGATCAGGCGACGATAATGATATCGGATTCACGCACCAGCGCGGGGGTCGATAACATTAGTACTTATAGCAAAATGTGGCGCTATGGAGTTCCTGGTGAGCGACAGTTTGTTTTATGCAGTGCCGGTAATCTGGCGACTACCCAGTCCGTGATAGCTAAACTTGAGCGCGATGTTAAAAACGGCGCAAGCCCGAGTTTGCTTACCGTTAGCGATATGCATGAACTGGCTGAATATATCGGTAAAGTAAGTGTGGCTGTGCAGGCCAAAGCCGGCGGTGGAGGCGTGTTTGAAGCTACGTTTTTATTGGCAGGCGAGATTCAGGGATCAGCGAATGCGCTGTACATGATTTATTCGCAGGGTAATTTTATAAAAAGCTCAAGTCACGTACCTTATTTACAGATAGGTGAAGCAAAATATGGCAAGCCTATCCTGGACCGGGTGATTCAGGAAAGCACATCTGTTGATCAGGCGATCGTCTGCGGTCTTATCTCCATGGACGCAACTTTAAAAAGTAATTTGACGGTAGGGCCTCCTATTGAACTATATGTTCTGGAGAATGGCAGTCTCAAATTAGGCCAATACAGATTATTCGGAGAAGATGACGAATACATGCGTAGTTTACGTAATCTCTGGAATACGGCGATGGAAAATGCTGTCGATGCAATGCCATCATTGGTCTTGAATTAAAATACTGTAAGTAAATACTTGTCCGCTAAGTTGTGCCGTTAATTCTGATTTTTCTTTTACGCCCTGTACGCGACAGTATACTGAATTAATGCCTCAAAAGAGGCATGTAATGTCGATGGTTATACCGTTCTGATTTGATGTAGTAAAATGTGCTTTGACAAACGTAGCTGGTTTTACAGATACCTGAGTCGGCACAACAATGTAAGATGGATGCCTCCTGTTCTGCTTAGATAAGAGGATGATATGAACAACCGGCACTACCTCGATAGCGTCTATTGCGGGCAAGTAGCGCAGCGCTACGGGCTTGAAACCTCCAGGGTTGAGAAAAATTTATATCTCTCTGATATGGGGCTGGAGGGCGATCAGTGTGCCGAGCAGCGTTACCATGGCGGACTTGAACGAGCCTTGCATCAGTACCCTTTGGAGCACTATGCATACTGGCGCGAAAAATATGGCGCTGATAATCTGTGGCAGGCTCCGGGAATGGGTGAAAACCTCAGTTCAGAAGGGATGACTGAAGACACAGTGTGTCTGGGAGACCGCTATCAATGGGGCGAAGCTATCATCGAAGTTAGTCAGCCTCGTTCGCCCTGTTTTAAGCTGAATAAACGTTGGGGGATCGAGAAGTTTTCTGTTGAGATGCAGGCACTAAGCCTTTGTGGTTGGCTGTATCGGGTGATTCAGCCTGGAGTCGTGAGTGTCAATCAACCGCTTGTGCTGCTGGAAAGAGTGCCTGATGCGATGACGGTGCGTGAAGTCTGTGAGATTTTCTTTGCTGATCCGTTGAATAAAGAGGGTCTGTTAACATTGAAGCAGCAAAGCAAACTGTCGAGTAGTTGGATGGCTAAGGTCATACTGCGTCTTGAAACTAATGAAGTCGAAAACTGGAGCTTCAGATTGCTAGGAGCCTGTCGGACTTAACGCTGATCTACTGTGAGTAAGTCTAATTTGGCCATTTTCGATCCTGTTTTTCGTTTAATAGAACCACTATTTGCCTCTGAACAGGATCAAAGCTGTCTCAAATCGATCTTCACCTCGCTACGACCGGTCAAGTCCGACAGGCTCCTGGGGCATGTATAAACTTAACGATAGGGTCATCAATGTTTTCTCAGGTTAATAAAGCTAACGCAGGTTTTTCTTATGAATAATTCACAATACTTCTATCGTACCGTCGTTTATACGCGGAAAAATAACGAAATCGGCTTGGTTGATATTAATCAGCCGGATAATGTGACGCCTTTAGATGAATGGCTGGGGCTTGTCGTGTCGTTAGCAGATGGCGCTCATTCAATTCAGGAATTGCTGGATTACATCAGTAGTAGATATGCTTCTGCTCCGGCTAACCTTGAAGCGACATTGCACTCGGTGATTGAAAGACTGCAAGAGGGGGATCTTATTAAGCTCAGCGAAACCCCTGTGACCCTGCCTTATTATCTGGCCGAGCCTATCGAAGCGCTTGATTTAGAGAAAGCGCGAAAGCTAATAGCAGCAGATGGATACACTGTTCACTAACAGGCGGCTTATTTTTACACCGAGGTTAGCAGGTGCTGCAGCGTCAGGTTGCAGAAAAGAAGTCGTGCGCAAAAAACGACTCTTGATTCACCCTGCTTGATTCATCCCTAAATGATATAATCTGGTAATGCAGTCAGTCATAAAAGCTGATGTCGTGTCAGCTTTTTTTACAATTCAAACTTAAGTTTGAATCAAATTTTTTTAATTTATTGATATACAT
>NZ_JBFIIH010000142.1:0-9618 GCF_041601355.1 Neptunomonas sp. | reverse complement strand
GCCAGCTTTCAATCGTCGCCTGCAGATCAAATCCGAATTGGTTCATTTGCTCATAGTAGGGAACTAAAACCATTTCAGTACCTTTCATTCCCATCTCTAAAATAGGATCTCTGTTGGTCCCTCGGAACCAATGCGCTCCCAAGTCGAAATCACCAACTGAGTGGCTCCAGCGTATGGCCAAATCCGTGTGAAGTGCTTCATTGCCGGCTTCAAATTTTGCTTGGTCAGTATCCACTACGAGGCTGGAGCGCAGACGTCCTTCCTTTCCGGGAAAAGTTTGCTCCCGAAAACCCGGTAGTAAGTAAAGATCCACAATACCCCAGGATTTTACCAGAGAGAGGTTGATCATGGGCTGGCCTAGTTTATCTTCACCATCAATATCTTCGATACCATCGCTTTGGTTTATCACATCGACAAGGTGCTGAAATTCCGTGACCCCCCAGAACACTTTGCGTATTCCGCTGCGTAGCTCCCAGCCATCCCCTTGATGTACCCAGCTGAGCTCTCGTATATCCGCGTGGGTTCTTTCATTGTCATGTTGATCCAGCCGAAAAAATGGCTTAAAAGTCAAAGAGTCTAAAGTGTCGTTCCACTGCCAGAAAAAATCAGGTTCCAATGCCAGAGATAGATTCGCATCCTGATACTGATCTATGTACTGTGGGCTTTCAGGAAATAGTCTTAGTTCGCCAGTAACTTTACCCGAAGCTTCAAATTCTGCACTGGCATGAGCCTGAGAGCTAGATGCCAGTATCAGCCCCATGCTGGTTACTTTAATACCATGTCGGATATAAGAGCTTCGTAGTAAAGACATATTATTGTGCCCGTTTTAATGAGTTTTTGTTAAAGTCGGCATCACTTAAACCGCTTTTGAACTGATAATCCGTCCAGATAAGGTCTGTATTTTTATTGGTTTGATGATTGACCATTTTCATCAGGTTTGGGCGCCAGTGCTTGCCTTCGTATTGCTGATAGTCGGCATAGGTCAGTGTTTTCAGTGGCGCATCTTTCCGATCAAAAAAATCAATTTTATGTAACCTGTTTTCACTATGATCAATCCAGGTGACACGTCGAGTGTACCCCGAAAACTCATCGACAGGGTATTGTTCAACAACATAGCACTGCTCGGTACCACAAGGCTCGTCACGCAGATATTTGTAGGTGTATTTCTCAATTTCAAATGATGTCAGGTCTTCATAAGCAAACTCTGATCCCATAAAGGGGCCCGACTTGTTGCGGGAGGCAATACGCTTAACCCGCTTTAATGCGGGTAAATACAGCCATTGGTCATCGGCACCTACCGGGTGGGAAAAGCTTAAAAAAGCGGTGCCTTTTACGTCCAGAGGCTTATCAAAAATACTTAAACTTTTATCGCCATCTGCTTCCTGCTCTAGTGACTTAATACGAATTTCACGAATACTTTCCTGTCCTTGGCTATTGCGTAACACCATAGTCATTTGGGCCTGCATATCGTTCCAGCCCAAGTCTTTATGTTTGGTTTGTTGAGCAATAGCTAGACCTTTTTCTTCTGCCGTTTCGGCTAAAGTGAAGGAAGCTGATCCAAGTAGTAAAACGGAGAGAATACAAGTAAGTGGTTTTGGGCAAAGTTTCATCTATTTGTCCTTGGTTGTTTCTGTTACAGCGGTGTTGTCGAGCTTCATTAATAGTGGGGGCAGGAAGAGGAAGTCGACAATCAGCGCGATCATTATAGTGATTGCGGTAAGAAGCCCCATATCTGCATTGACCTTAAAGCTCGATTGAGCCAGTACCAAAAAGCCGACGACTAAAACCAGTGTGGTTATCCATAACGCACGTCCAACACTGGCAAAAGCATAACGAACGGCGTCCTCGGCACTCTTTCCTTTATCAATACGAGCATGGCGGTATTTGCTTAGAAAGTGCACAGTGTCATCGACCACGATACCCAGTGTCATACCAGCAACAACAGAGAGTGCTAACCCTACTTGCCCATCAATAAAATACCAGAATCCGAAGCCCATTGCAGCGGGTGCCAAATTGGGTAATAAGCTAATCAGTCCATAACGTACAGACTTTAATGCAATACCTAATAAAGCAGAAATCAATATCAGTGCAAAGGTGATGCCTATCAGCATACTCTGGATATTGCGCTGGCCGATATGAGAGAACATTAAACTAGGGCTGGCAACATGAACTTCATATTGGGGGGAATTGTCTTTAAACCATTGATATAAACGTGACTCGAATGAAATCTGCTCATTGCTTGTCAGGTTTTTCATTGTGCCTATGATGCGTGTCGACGATTTGTCTACGTTTAGTTGATTGTTCAGATCAAGACCGTATGGCAATGACATTTCATATAGAAGTAAATATTGAGCAGTCAACTCTCTGCTCTCCGGCAGGGTGTAATATGCGGGATCATCTGCGTGCATATTTTTATTAAGACGCTTAATAATGTCGGTCAGTGTGTTGACGTGATCTATTTCAGGTTGAGCACGTAACCAGATGCTGAAATTATCCAGTGCTTTAAGATAGGCTGGGTTGTTGATACCACTCGATTCACCTGATTGGATAGATATCTCAATTGATGCCATTCCAGAAAGGTTAGCTTCCATGAAATCGGTTGCTTGGCGAAAGGGTACTGAGGTATCAAAATATTCAACGAAGTTATCATTAAGCTTGTTCTGCGGAAGGAAAGCAATTAAAACGAGGATGATAGCCGTCATACTTGGTAGCAGCATGTTGCGCTTGTCGATGACGAACTTGGAAATAGTGTCCATGAGATCATTTTTATCTTCTGTCCGTTGCTTAACTTTGATAGGCAGTAGCATCAAAAGCGCAGGAAACACGGTCACGGAAAGCACAAATGCGATCATGACACCGGTGGCCACCATGTTGCCAAGGTCTCTGAAGGGTGGGGAATCTGAAAAATTCATACTCAGGAAACCAATCGCCGTGGTGATACTGGTTAAGAATATGGGGCTGAAATTGATACGTAAACTGGTTCTCAGTGCTTTGCTTTTTTCTTCCCCTTGTCGTAGTTCATAAAAAAAGGTGGCTAATATATGGACACAGTCAGCAACGGCCAAGGTCAGGATCATTGTCGGTGCGCTGACGGAAGGGCCTGTCAGGTAGAATCCAGTCCACCCTGCCAGTCCCATGGTGCTGAGGATACTGAAGATAATAATGACTACGGTGGCAATGGTGCCACTGATGGTGCGTAACAGAAAGATCATGGTTAGTATAACCATACCGAACATCAGCGGAATTAAGCTTTTACTATCATTCTGTGATGCTTCAGCAAAGCTGTTATTCATGATAACCATACCGGATAAGTAGATATCCATATCAGGGTTATCTGTCAGAAAAATCTGCTTCATATCTCTGATTTTACTAACGACTTCAGGGACTTCGACAACCGGGTTGATTCCGGGCAGGTGAACAGTAACATTAATGACCGTGACTCGTCCGTCATCAGATATTATCTTATCTCGCATAAGCGGGTCGCTAATGACTATCTCCTGCAAAGCTGGCATCTGTTCATCTGTTAATGATTCAGGATTTAAAACCATATCTTCTACGATCAGATCGTCTTCTTCAGCCACGGTGTGCTGAAAGTTGGTAATGGAATCGACACGTGTCGAGTAAGGGACTTGCCAAGATTGCAGAGTGAGTTCGTGGATGGCCGCTAATCGCTTTGGTGTAAACACACTGCCTTCTTTGGGCGCGATTATAAAAGCAACATTATCACTTTTGCTGTAAATTTTTTGCATGCTTTCGAAAGCGGTTAACTGTGGATTTTCTTCACTGAAAAATACACGGTAATCGCTTTTGAAAACAAGGTTCTTTGCACCTGCCGCGGCAGCGACAACCAAAATGATACTGGCCAGCAAGACCCAGATAGGGTGCTTAAGGGCAACATCAAAGACACGCTCTTTCATACTTCACTCCAATTATGCCGGATAGCCAACAATAAAAATAATAGCACAGCACTTTGCCCTTGATGAGCAGGTTGCAAGAATATAACCTTTGGCCTTCAATTCGCTTATTTCTTGATGATATGTCATACACACAGTTGGGACAGTGTCTTTGTGCAGTTGAACTAAAGTTAATTATTAAGACGACGATGTAAACCACGGTCAGCCATGATGCGGGTTGAAATCTCTTCAATCGAAAAGGTAGTGGTGTTAATAAACGGGATTAGTTGCGAGGCAAACAGGCGTTCAACAAATCTGATCTCTTTGTCACACTGGTCAAGCGAAGAGTAGCGACTGTTGGGACGGCGCTCATGTCGAATAGCGGTGAGCTGGAATGGGTCGATGGTCAAGCCATAAAGTTTTTCTTTATACGGCAGCAAGCATTCAGGCAGGCCGTTATGAGTCAGGTCGTCTTCCGTGAGTGGGTAGTTGGCAGCGCGAATACCAAATTGTAAGGCCATGTATAAGCAGGTCGGTGTTTTGCCACAACGGGAAACGCCCACCAGGATGATATCAGCCTTGCTGTATTGTTTTGTGCGTGCGCCGTCGTCATTTTCAAGTGCGAAATTGACTGAGTTAATCCGCTCTCTATAGCTGCTGGCTTCAACAATCGCATGTGACTTACCGACAGAATAAGAAGAGTGAGTACAGAATTCGTGCTCAAGTGGTTTTATAAAGGTTGAAAACACATCTATTTTTAACGTATCACAACTATCTAAAATTTGCCGAATCTCATCATTAACAATGGTATCTATAAGTACGGGTCTGAGTCCGTCTTTGATACCTGCAGCGGTGATGGCCTTTAGCGCTTCAGCCGCCTTTTCTGGAGTATTGATATAAGGAAGAGTTATTTTTTCAAACTCTATCTCTTCAAATTGCGCCAGAAGGCTGTCACCTAATGCTTCAGCTGTAATACCTGTCCCATCAGAAATAAAAAATACAGTTCGCTTCATGAAGTTCTCGTTGTGTTATCAGGCGATGATTATAGCAAGTATGACCAGTCACAACAGCAAGAAGTCGGAGGTCAGTAGGAGCGCAGTCGTTAAGATGTGTGGCGGGATTACGTAGAATGTTGATGAAATATGTTATGATTTTTAATCATCTGGTTTGGTTAGATCTACCTGCTACGTCCAAGTTGGAAATTCAATGCATATTATTTTGTTGACCCACCAGAGAGAGCGTGTGAAAAAGACCAATACAGGCAAGTTGGTCTTGTTACAGTCTGGTTTGAATGTGACGCGGATCATATGGGATAGAATCAACCCTGACGCCGGGCTGTTAAAGCGAATAGCAAAGGGGGACGTATTTTTACTCTATCCAGAGCAAAGCAGCTCTGGGCAAGACTGCACCCGGCAAAACTTCTCTGATTCTATAAGTTCTGAACGGGTAGCGGAATCGACCGTTAGCTTGGAGCAAGGTCGGCAAGATAAAGCTGATGAAGCAAGTTTTATCATTATTGATAGTACGTGGCAGGAAGCACGGAAAATTTTCAACAGGAGCCCATATCTTACCGGCCTTCCAAGGATTACATTAGCGCCATCTGAAGGCTCATTATTCAAGCTGCGTCGTAACCAGATAGCTGGAGGGCTGTGTACAGCCGAAAGTGTGATAGCCTTATTAAAGATGAATCATCAGAATCATCTTGCAAATAAACTTGAAACAGATTTTTATACGTTTGTTGGTCATGTTCCCGAAAAAGGGAAAAACGATTGAATTCGTTTACCGTTTTTTTTATTTTTTTGAAATTAACGTACGCTGTCGTCATCTGACGCTGAAATAATAAAAACTACCAGCGTGACCGTTAGACAGTAGGAGAGAACAGCTTTGCATAATTACGTATTGCGTCTTGAGCAGGCGGGTATGGGAGATGTTGATAAAGTCGGTGGCAAAAACGCATCCTTGGGAGAGATGATAAGTAAGTTAAGTGATGCAGGAGTCAAGGTTCCTGGTGGTTTTGCAACGACAGCAGAGGCCTTTCGCGACTTTTTAAGCTTCAGTGGTTTAAATGAAAAAATAAATACAGCGCTGACGCAATTAAATATTGATGATGTAGTGTCGCTGGCAGCAACCGGTGCTCAAATTCGCCAATGGGTTCTCGATGCAGAATTTCAACCGGAGCTGAATAGCGCTATTGAATCTGCTTTTGCCGAGATGTCTGGTAATAATGCGAGTATGTCGGTCGCTGTTCGTTCCTCTGCAACGGCCGAAGACCTTCCGGAAGCTTCTTTTGCTGGCCAACAGGAAACTTTTCTTAATATCCGCGGGTTAGATCAGGTAAAGCAAGCGATTAAAGAGGTGTTTGCATCACTTTATAATGATCGCGCTATCTCTTATCGTGATCATCATCATTTTGCACATAGCGAAGTCGCCTTGTCTGCCGGTGTGCAGCGTATGGTGCGCAGTGATACGGGCGCTTCAGGTGTCATGTTTTCTATGGATACTGAGTCCGGCTTTAGCCATGTGGTGTTTATTACCGCCGCTTATGGTTTGGGGGAAACGATTGTTCAGGGGGCGGTTAATCCAGATGAGTTCTATGTCTACAAGCCTACATTGAAACAGAAAATCCCCTCTATTCTTCGTCGTACATTAGGTTCAAAAGCGATCAAGATGATATATGCCGGGGATGGTAGTACGACTAAGGCTGTTGAGACGGTTGCAGTAGACGCTAAAGACCGTCATCGTTTTTCTATTAATGACGATGATGTACAAACACTCGCAGAGATTGCCGTTACCATTGAGAATCATTATGGCCGGCCGATGGATATTGAGTGGGCAAAAGATGGTGATGACGGACAACTCTATGTTGTTCAGGCAAGACCTGAAACAGTACGAAGCCGTGATAACGGCAATGTGATTGAACGTTATCTGTTGAAAGAAAAAGGAAAAATACTTGTTGAAGGGCGCTCAATTGGTCACCGGATAGGTTCCGGCCCCGTGCGTTTGATCTCCCATGTTTCTGAAATGTCGAAAGTCCAACCGGGTGAAGTGTTAGTAACCGATATGACCGACCCGGATTGGGAGCCCGTCATGAAGCGCGCTGCTGCTATTGTCACTAATCGCGGTGGTCGAACTTGCCATGCAGCTATTATTGCGCGTGAGTTAGGGATTCCCGCGATTGTAGGTTGTGGTGATGCGACTGAAATATTGCGGGATGGTCAGGTTGTGACTGTGTCCTGTGCTGAAGGTGATACCGGTCGGGCTTATGAAGGGCGTTTGAACTTTGAGCATCAGACAAATAGTGTCGACTCAATGCCTGGTTTACCGTTTGATATTATGATGAACGTTGGAAATCCGGATCGTGCTTTTGATTTCCAGTCGCTGCCTAATGCGGGTGTGGGTTTGGCTCGTTTGGAATTTATCATTAACCGAATGATAGGTGTGCATCCAAAAGCGTTACTGAATCTGGACGATCAATCACCCGAAGTACGTCAGGTGATTGATCGTCGTATTGCAGGATATGATGGGCCCATTAACTTCTATATAGAAAAATTAGTAGAAGGAATTGCTACACTGGCTGCTGCTTTTTATCCCAAAAAAGTTATTGTCAGGATGTCTGATTTCAAATCGAATGAATATGGCCATCTCATTGGTGGTGATCAATATGAGCCTGGCGAAGAAAACCCGATGCTTGGCTTCAGAGGGGCGTCTCGCTATATCTCTGAATCATTTCGTGATTGTTTTGAACTTGAATGCCGAGCGCTTAAAAAAGTGCGGGATGAAATGCGTCTTACCAACGTAGAGATCATGATTCCGTTTGTTCGGACCGTCGGGGAAGCTAAGCATGTTGTTGAATTGCTGTCTGATAATGGCTTAAGACGTGGTGAAAATGGTTTGCGTCTGATTATGATGTGTGAAATTCCTTCAAATGCATTATTGGCTGATGAGTTCTTAGAGTATTTCGATGGTTTCTCAATTGGCTCAAACGATCTGACACAGCTTACGCTCGGCCTGGACAGGGACTCTGGCGTTATCGCTCATCTTTTTGATGAACGTAATGATGCAGTGAAAAAGCTGCTAAGTATGGCGATCGATGCATGTAAAGCCAAAGACAAATACATAGGGATTTGTGGGCAAGGGCCATCGGATCATCCTGATCTGGCTAAATGGTTGATGGATCAGGGGATTAGTAGCATTTCGTTGAATCCAGATTCCGTTTTGGATACCTGGTTCTTTTTAGCTAACGATACTGACTGACTTTGTTATTTTATAATGAAAGGGGCTTTGGCCCCTTTTTCTATTTTCAGAATATATATGAACGAACTTGAATTATGGCAGTATCTACTAATTGGTTTGTTGTTTATCTGGAGCGGTTTCGTGCGTTCCGGGCTGGGCTTTGGCGGTGCAGTACTGACACTCCCGTTCCTTCTGCTGGTTCATAATCAACCGCTGGTCTTTTTGCCGATTATTGCGGTCCATTTATTGGTCTTTTCAGGCTTGATTACTTTGACAACCCATCGACAAGCACGAAGAGATAAATCAGATGCGGCTCGTCAATCAAGTATCGATTGGAAATATTTAAAGCACTCCTTAGGCGTGATGATCATACCGAAACTAATCGGTGTTTTCGGTTTGTTGACGCTCCCTACCGAACTGATGAACAGTATTATCTTCAGTATCGTCATGGTGTACGCCATTGGCTATGTGCTGAATAAGCCTTTTAGAAGCAATAGCAGAGTGCTGGATAGCAGTTTTCTGATGCTGGGTGGTTATATCAGTGGCACTTCGTTGATAGGCGCACCGCTTATTGTTGCCGTGTATGCATCACATGTAGCCAAGCACCAGCTTAGAGATACCTTGTTTGTTCTTTGGTTTATTTTGGTGTTGATTAAATGTGCTGCCTTTTTATGGGCGGGAGTTGATTTTCAATTGATCCATCATCTTTGGCTGCTTCCATGCGCAACGCTGGGGCATTTTATTGGATTGCATTTTCATAAAAAAATAGTGGAAACGGAGACGCCTCTTTTCTTTCGGGTACTCGGTGCTGCTCTCATCATTATCAGCCTTATCGGTCTTTGGAAAGCATGGCTGTAGCGCTGTATTCTTTTATTTAAAAGACCAGACCCGGGTCATGCTGAAAAAATGAGTTAAAAGCGGGTATATCCGGTTAAGTCAGGGCTTGAATTTGTGTACTTTGCATTCCGTGTCTACATTATATGGATAGGTGGTGCATTTTTGCGTCACTGTGATTTGTTGGTGTATTGATAAGGATGTGATGAATGGGTATTTTTTGTAGAGCGGGTGTTTTAATACTCACATTCAGTTGCCTGACGCCGCTAGCAGTGGCCGATAATCGCCAGGATGTGGGTGTGTATTTTGAAGATGCTAATAAATTGTATTATCAGGATGAGCTACCAGAGGCCATCATTCAACTAAAAAATGCCTTACAGGCTAACCCGCAACATTTACCATCGTTACTCCTTTCCGGTGAAATATATCTGCAGCAAGGCGACCCTAAAGCTGCTGAACATGCATTGAGGCAGGCATTGATTTTTGGTGCAGACTCCTCTTTGGTTGTATTGAACCTGGCCAAGTCCTATCTGCAGTTAGGTAATTATCAAAGGATCATCTCAGATTTACAGGTAGACGGCTTGTCGCAGCCTGTCCAAGTAGATCTTTTAGGTTATCGGGCTGAAGCCTACACACTTTTAGATCAGCTACCCGATGC
>NZ_JBFIIH010000141.1:0-9657 GCF_041601355.1 Neptunomonas sp. | reverse complement strand
GCTCGTCGCGTCAGGATTTTTTCCTTGGTTTCCAATAGATCTCGGTGCTACCCGCTCTGCGCGCCAACGTGCGGGCACAGACAAACAGCAGATCTGATAAGCGATTCAGGTACATCGCGCCCATCGGGTTTTGCTTTTCTGCATCGCAAAGCCGAATCATCTGGCGCTCTGCACGCCGACAGATGCTTCTTGACTGGTGGCAGTAGGCCGCCGCCCGGCTTCCGCCGGGTAGTATGAACTCTGTTAGCGGAGGAAGTTGTTCATTGAGTGTGTCGAGATGATTTTCCAGCTCAGTGACGATGTCAGGTGTGATCGCCTGATAGTCAGGATTCGCCATTGCGATCTCTCCTCCCAGGTCGAAGAGATCATTCTGAATCTGAAAGAAGACAGGCTTTAACGGATCTTCAGCTTTTAGTTCTGTGAGCAAAATACCCAATACTGAGTTAAGCTCATCGATATCTCCCAGCGTCTCAATACGCTCAGAGGTTTTTGAAACTCTGCTGCCATCGGCAAGACCGGTGGTACCTTTATCGCCGGTGCGGGTATAGATTTTCGTGAGTCTATTGGCCATTTTCTATTCCGAATAATCAGGACTGGCAGTCCCAGCCCTGTGTGCAGTTATCTAAAATTTATCATGATAACGAGCGTGATCTTAAAAAGCATAGGCTACATTTAGGAGCAGATTTCGCTCGGGTGCTGGATAATGGTATGTGGAGCCATAAGAGGAACCAGAATACGCATCATACTCTTCATTAAACATATTGTTGATCGTTAACTGAGTTGTCCAGTGGTTGCGTTGCCATTTTAATGAGGCATTCATAACGACAATACTATCGACTTTACTGAGCGCGTTGGCATCATCACCTGCTAAATAGCGCTCGCCGGTATATTGGCCGTCAATATAAAGGTTCCATTGTTGATTGAAGCGATAGTTGGCAAATAGATTAAAAGTATGGTGTGCAACAAAAGGTACTTCATTCCCTTTAAATGAGCCGGCCAATAATTCCGAGTCGGTATAGGTGTATGTGCCACCTATGTTTAAATTCTGTAATAAGGCGTGTTCTGCACTGAGGATAATCCCTCTACGTAGTGATCGATCCAGATTGAGGTTGGCGCCCCAGCCACCATTGGCTGCTGAGTCAAACAGAATTTCATCATTCAATTCTAATCTGTAAAGGTTCAGCATTAATTTGGTTTGCTGATAGTCTCCTTTCCAGCCGAGTTCCCATGACGTGCCTTTTTGCGGCTTCAGAAAATCAATGTCAGGGAGGGTATAACCATTTTCTTCGATAGCCGCGAAACGAACATTCTCATCACGTCTTAGAAAAACTTGCTGGTTAGGCCTTAATTTCCAATTAATGGCGAACTCTTTAACAAAGGCTGAATCCGAGTGATCGATGTTGGAAGCATTGTTGCTATCTTTTACACGGGTGTTACGAGCGCCGAATGTTGCTGAAAGCTGAGTATTTATCGGGTAGATAACTTGAGTATACAAAGCATTGGCAGACTGTTGGCTGTCGTAATAATTCCAGGCTTGATAATCACTGTTGCGATAGTCATATCCCGCTGTCAGGATCACATCACCGTGTTGTGTAGGTAGGTGGCCGGTGATACGGGGAGTGAATGAATTCACTCGGGTATCTTGATTATAATTACTACCATAGAAATAGCCTGTACCATTACTGTCTCTTTGGCTGAGTTCAGCGCTTAATTTAAATTGTTCAGACAATGACTGTACCAACGTGATTTCATTCACAGTCATATCTGTATTAAAGAAGTCATCGGGTGTGTCTGCAGTACGAGCGTCAGCAAAAACCTGAGCATCACTTAATGATCCCGGGAAGCGTTGATTATCATTGATAACCTGATGTGAAATGCCGATTTCACCGCTGCTATGACGATACGATAATCCGGCTTCTACGCGCCCATATTCGTTATCGCTGTTGTCACGATAACCATTGCTGCTATTGCTGTTCGCATTGACACGCACACCAAGGCCATTTTCATAACGATGATCGAAACCTGCAGAAAGTTTGGTTGTGTCGTATGATCCCGCTGAAAGCTGAATCTGCCCGCTTGAACCTTCGATAGAGCGAGTGATGATATTGATCACACCGCCGACGGCATTCTGCCCATATAAAACCCCCGCACTGCCTTGTAGCACTTCAATTCTCTCTACATTATTAAGAGAGATAATGCTTAGGTCCGGTGCTTCCAGTGTCGGGTTGTTCAGTGGTCTGCCATCCACCAAGATCAGCACGTTTTGACTGGTATTCTCGCCAAAACCCCGCATGGAAACGACACCACCATTACTATTGCCAGTGTAGTTTTGTGTAATCTGTACTGCACCGCTACTGCGAAGTGCTTCAAATACATTGGAGGCACCGCTCGCGCTGATTTGTTGGTGCGTAATGACGTTGACTGATTTTCCAGACATCTCTTCTGATAATAATGAGCGTGTACCGGATACCGTTATACTGAGAGGTTGATTGATTACTGAAGAGGCAAAAGAAGCAGGCGAAAGGGTAGCCAGCGTTGCTGCAGCCAGCATAGGAGAAATATATCGGAACATGTAGAACCTCAGAATCTGCGCCCGCCGCGCATTGGGTTAGATGAGAAACAGGCCGATATCCGGACTTTCGATTGCTCTGAGAAGAATCGATTACCGTTGCGGGGGCAGTGTCGGCTTTGTATTAGCGCTAATAGTTAGAGCAATACGCACCGTTCTTCCCGTTTAACCTTTGCAGGCACCTGAGTAACTGGGGGCGGAGTTTACAGGGTGGTTTTTTGTGATGCAATCAGAGAGGCGTTGGCGGTTAGCAGGTTGCCCATAGGTGCACTATGAGCAACTATATAAATGACGCTACTTTTACATCGTATTATGCATCATAGTGCTCAGCAAAGTTACGAATCTCGTGTGATAGACGTTCGACCCGGTCTGCTGCTTTTTCCAGCTCTTCCAGTACCGCAGTGCTGATAGCTGATTCAACGATTAATTCTAAATCAGAGAACTTGGACTCGCCAATCTGATTGCGAAGTTCGGCTGATAACTTTCCTTTAAATGCTTCAACAACATTGTGAGAGTGCTGTGTTTGCTTCTGTGACATGGACAGATCCTCCTGGTGAATTATTTGTTGCTGGGTAGCAGGATATGTTCATCTTGTTCGTGAATATCGCGTGCGTTACCAACAATCAATGGGTCGGGTGTGAGCTGAATATCCGGATTTTTATTGGGATAGGGCAGAGAGTTAAGAATAAAGCGCATGGCATTTATACGGGCGCGCTTCTTATCATCTGACTTGATCACCGTCCAAGGGGCATCTGCGGTATCGGTATAAAAAAACATCGCCTCTTTAGCTTCAGTGTAGGCATCCCATTTATCCAGAGATGCCAGATCAATAGGCGATAATTTCCATTGTTTTAGGGGAGCAACTTTACGAGCCTGAAAGCGTTCAAACTGTTCGTCACGGCTAACAGAAAACCAGAACTTATATAAACGAATACCGCTTCGCACTAACATACGCTCAAAGTCAGGTGTCTGGCGCATAAATTCAAGATATTCGGCAGGGGAACAAAAATTCATGACTCGCTCAACACCGGCGCGGTTATACCAGGAGCGGTCGAATAATAAGATGTCACCTTTAGTGGGGAAGTGCTTAACATAGCGCTGGTAATACCATTGACCTTTTTCTTCTTCAGTGGGCTTTTCAAGTGCAATTACTTTTGCTCCGCGAGGGTTCAGGTGCTCCGTAAAACGTTTTATGGTGCCCCCTTTACCGGCAGCATCGCGTCCCTCAAAGAGAATAACAATGCGTTCGCCGGTTTCACGCACCCAGCTTTGCATTTTTAACAGCTCTATCTGCAGGTCTTTTTTGAGCTTTTCATATTCTTTTCGGGATAGTTTTTCTTGAGTCACAGTAACGTCTGAGCTGTTTTCTATTTCTACAGGTGGTTCATTAGGCTCAGATGCAGCCTCAAGTGCTTCAGTAGTTTCTTGGGGTGCTACTTGTACAAGATCATCCATCAGTTTCTCCTTTTTAAAGGTTAGTTATAATAATTATCCTCCCTCTTGTGACAATTCCTTTGATCGAGATCACTTAATTAACGATATCTGATATAAGAGCGATCGAAGCGGTAAAAACGGTCGATGGAAGTAGAATAAGAGCCCGGTATGCGAGCCCGGCAGGATAATCCAATATGAGAGCCGAAATATTTTGTATTCCTTGGAGTACTCGATATAGTTCATAAATTGGGATGCTTTAATTTAATGCGTTTGAAACACGTTGCAAAGTTAATACGGCCGTTTAAATATTGTGCGCTTAAAAATAAAATGGAAATCAGCGAAGTTATGAAAAAGCAGTCACTGAATCAAAAGGAATCGGTAGAGAAATCAGAGCTATATAAGGCATTATCTGCTTCACGTACGTCATTTATATCAACCGGTGTTTTTAGTTTTTGTATTAATATACTGATGCTGGCACCGATTATTTACATGCTGGAAGTTTACGATCGGGTGCTCACCAGTAGCAGTGAATCAACCCTGTTGATGCTTACATTGTTGCTGGTATTTCTTTTTATTGTGATGGGAACCTTAGAGTGGGTACGCTCACAGGTGTTGATTGTCACTGGTAATCGATTAGAGAAAAGCCTGGGTCCACGTGTATTTGATTCGTTGTTTAAGCAGTCACTGGCGTCGGGGGGCAGTGTCTCAACAGCGCAGCCTTTGTCAGATCTTTTAACACTTCGGCAGTTTTTGGGAGGCGCCAGCCTGCTAACGCTGTTTGATGCACCCTGGCTGCCTATATATCTGGGCGTTGTGTATCTGTTCCATCCCTTGATGGGCAGCATAGCGCTTGCTGCCGCTATTTTTCTGATTATCCTCGCCATCGTTAACGAGCGTCTGACACGACGTGATATTCAGGATGCTAACAAGCTGAATATTGAGAACACCCACGAAACTCAATTGAATTTACGTAATTCAGAAGTGATTGAGGCGATGGGGATGTTGCCTCGATTGCGCGATCGCTGGCAGCAGAAGCAGAATGAGTTACTGGCGCTGCAAACGCGAGCAAGTCGGCAAGGTGGTTTGATAACGACACTGTCTAAGACTTTTAGAATGACCATGCAGTCCCTGATGCTGGGATTGGGGGCTTATCTCGCCATACAGGGAGATATCTCCGGTGGTACTGTGATTGCCGGGTCAATTTTGTTGGGTAGGGCGCTGGCTCCGATCGATCAGCTGATTAATTCATGGAAGGGCTTTTTGGGTGCAAGGGGGGCTTATACGCGCTTGTCGGCCTTGCTGGAAGCGAATGCATCGCAGGAGCCGCCTATGCAACTGCCACCACCACAGGGGCGGGTCGAGTTTAAAAAAGTATTTGTGGCCCTGGGTGAAAGTGCAGAGCCAGTATTACAGGATATTAGTTTTGCAATCGAATCGGGTACATCAGTCGCCATCATCGGGCCAAGTGCCGCCGGTAAGTCCACTTTAATACGTGCCATGCTCGGCATCTACCAGACGACCCGAGGCGCGATCCGTTTAGACGGCGCTGAGCTTAAGCAGTGGGACCGAGAAATCCTGGGTGAGCATATAGGCTATTTGCCGCAGGATATTGAGTTGCTGGAAGGGACGGTGAGTGAAAATATCGCCCGCTTTGGCCAGGTTGATCCTGAAAAGGTAGTTGCCGCAGCCACGGCGGCAGGCGTGCACCAGATGATCTTGCAGTTAGCTGATGGCTATTCAACCAGAATTAAAGCGCATTTGTTGTCGGCAGGCCAACGTCAGCGTATTGCGCTGGCGCGTGCGTTATATGATAACCCTAAGCTCGTCGTACTGGATGAGCCCAATTCGAATCTGGATACAGAGGGTGATCTTGCACTGGCAGACGCGTTGCGGAGTCTAAAAGCTGCAGGCTCTACGCTGATCGTTGTCACCCATCGGAATAACTTATTACAGTTAGTTGATAAGGTAATGGTGCTGTCAAACGGTGCTTTAGTGGCGTTTGATGAAACGGCAGTCGTGATGAAAAAGTTAAGTCAGGGGGCCGCTAGCACCGCACCTAATCCTGCAATACAGTCAGCACCTGGTATAGCCACTTCTATTGCAACTAAGCCAGTAACCCCATCAGTAACCCAAAACGCTGTGGTAGAGAATTAATTATGTCTGATGTAAAAAAAGCTGACGCGACAACCCGGTATCTTGAAAAATCGGTGGATGATAGCCGTTTTCTGATGATTGGTTTCATCATTATTCTTGTGGTTTTTTTCGGTTTGGGTACGTGGGCGGCGGTTGCTCCTATCGCCAGTGCTGCGCATGCTCAGGGTAAAGTGCGTGTAGAGAATAATAAGAAAACGGTACAGCATCTTCAGGGAGGGATAGTTAAATCGGTGTTGGTGCGAGATGGTGACCATGTTGATAAAGGCCAGGTATTAATGGTGCTGGATGATACCCAGGCTAAAGCTCAGCTAGAAGTGATTCAGGGACAATATATCTTGTCTCGTGCGCGTGAAGCGAGGTTGATTGCTCAACGTGATCAACTGGAGTTTGTGGTATTTCCTCAGGATTTACAGGATCTTAAAGAAGATAGAAGGGTGCAGGAGGCGATTGATGTACAGCGCCAGATCTTTCAAGTGCGCAAAGAATCCTATGAAAATGAGTTGGCGCTATATGTTCAGCAAGCCGAGCAGCTGGAGTCGCAGTTAACCGGTCTGGATGCACAAAGAAAGAGCCAGGAGCGACTGGTGTACTCATACTCTACCCAGCTCAAAGATCTGAAATCTCTGGAAGCAAAAGGCTTTGCTGAAAGAGGTCGTGCACGCGAAATTTATCGGGAATTGGCGCAAAGTCGCGGCGAGTTAGGCGAGCTGCTGGCGAGTATTGCGTCAACAAAATCTGAAGTAGTGGCTTCAAAGCTACAGGCCTTACAACTACAAAAAGAACTGCAAAGAGAGGTCGCCACAGAAGTTGATGAGCTGCAAGAGCGGTTGTTTCAGCTGGTTGAGCAGCGTCAGGCATTGCTGGACACCCTGGCACGTACTCAGATCCGTTCGCCGCAATCTGGCACGGTGCTGGAACTTGCAGTTCACACCGTCGGTGCCGTCATAGGCGAAGGTGAAAAGCTGATGGAAATTGTACCTATGGGCGTGCGACTGATCATAGAGGCGCGGGTATCTCCTATAGATATTGATCGAATTGCTATTGGACAGATTGTTGATGTGCGTTTTTCAGCATTCAAAATGAGAGAGACGCCCAAAATAGAGGGCAAACTGATAACCCTATCGGCTGATAGTATCCTCGATCCGAATGATTCGACGCAGACGCCTTATTATCTGGCGATCATCGAATTGACCGAAGAAGGGCTTCAGTATTTGCAGGGCAGCGACCTTAAACTGGTCGCCGGTATGCCTGCCGAGGTCTTCATCAAAACAGGTGAGCGCACCTTGTTCCAGTACTTCGCTGACCCGCTGGTTAATACCGTTGCGCGTTCGTTTATTGAAGATTAGTCATGATGGCATCTGGCAATGCCAATATAAAACGTTTGTTTTAACCTTTTTTTATTGTTTTTTATAAAAAAACCTGTCTAATGCGTCAGGTTTTTTTACATATCCAAATTAACCTGAAAAACTCAATAATAAAAAATTAATTTTTTAATTATATTTTGAGTTTATTTTGAGTTTGTCGTCAGTAAGCTATTGTTTTTAAAGTTTATATTTTATCATTTTTTTCTGTTAATGTTTCGTTCAGTTTGGGGCTTGGTGTTGGTATGTTAATTGCTTTTTTAAAATTTAGCTTACTGCTGGTATGTGGCTAGTCGCTTTTAAAATCAGCACATATCAAAAAGAGTGTTTTTTAAAACCCCTGCATCTGTTTAATACAGGTAGGAAAACCCAACTTAACAAAGGTGTTTAACATGAATAAATTAATCGCTGTTTCTACTTTAATGCTGGTTTCTGTGCCCGCTTTTGCTGCTGCTCAAGCAGTGCCTGAACCAGGTATGTTGCCGCTGATGGGTGCTGCTGCCATCGCTTTCTTTATTTCACGTCGTTTCAAAAAGTAGAAATAAAACAGCGAGGCATTTCGTCTCGCTTTTTTTATTCAGATTTGACTATAAAAATAAGTTCTGGATGAAGTGTTGATTTACACGAGCATGATTTTCTTTTCTCTAAAAGTAGAGTTTTTAAAAAACGCTACTGCCCAGATCGACTTCGCTAAGAATTTAAATTAAGAAGGATTTTAGTTATGTCCACTATGACCATTCGTGTGACTTCATCAGCTTTTAATGAGGCTGGGCAATATGGTAAGCAGCCAGATCTGGGCGCACCAAGCTACTTTGATGTGATAATCACAGACAGTACAAATCCAAACTTGCCCAATGGTATTTATGATGGTTATTGCCTTCATCCTAATTTATTTATCACAGTTTCACCTACTCTTTATACTGGTAACGCTGGTGATGGCGTTGATATTAATAATTATCTTAATGCTGCTGTCACCAACACTATTTCTCAGGATCAAATCTCTCAGATCAACTGGTTGTTGTCACAAAATTTTACATCAGATGCTAAATATGCCGGGCAATATACTTATGGTGAAGTCCAGTCCGCAATATGGGAAATACTGGGATATACCAATTATAATACTGGAAATGAGACATTATCGTTAACCGATAACGGTCGACAGTTGGTTGAGCAGTCGGATATTGATTTTTTAGTTTCGCAATCCCAGGCTGCAGTTGCTAGCGGTATTAATGTTCTTCCTTCAGACACGTTTTTCTCAATGGTTGTTGATCCGGATGGTGTAAAACAACCATTGATCATTCAATTAAACTCAGCGAAATTAGGTGATTATGTTTGGTTGGATGAAGATGCAGATGGTATCCAGGATGTTAACGAACTGGGTGTCGATGGCGTTATTGTAGAGCTTTATGATGCCAACAATAATTTAGTTTCAAGCACAATTACAGGTGATGATTACAGCACCGCAGAAGTTGAAACAGGCTATTACCAATTTACAGGCCTGAAAGCAGGTGATTACTCAGTTAAGTTTTTAACACCTGCAAATATGCTATTAACAGTTGCCGATGCAAATCCCGATGCTCCAATTTCACAAGACGATTTAGATAGTGATGCCTATGCCGATGTTGATGGCAATGGCATCACTGCAACAATTAGCCTAGCCGATGGCGAATCAAATCAAAGCGTGGATGCGGGCCTTGTGACGACACTCGGCTCGCTGTCGGGACGCTACTTCTGCGACACCAACAACAATGACGTGGACGATGGCCAGGCTGTTGACCCGGGTGTTGATGGCGTATTGGTCACGCTGCTGGATGCCAACGGCAACCTCACGAGCACCACGACGTTGACCACCACGGTCAACGGAGTGGCGGGCGTGTACCAGTTTACCGGTCTGGAAGCGGGCACCTACGGGGTGCAGTTCGATGACCAGCCGGATGGCCAGGGCAGCACGGTACTGGCGGACAAGCAGTTGGTGGATCCGAATGATCCGGACGGCAATGGCGACGACACTAACGACAGTGATGCGATCGGCAACACGACGACCTCGACAATCAGTAACATCGTGGTTACACCGGGTAACGACACGCCGGACAACGACGCGGGTGCCGAGTACACGGCGAGCCTGGGTGACAAAGTGTT
>NZ_JBFIIH010000140.1:0-9668 GCF_041601355.1 Neptunomonas sp. | reverse complement strand
CTGTAGGCACCAAAGTTTTGGCTACCCCCGGGTTCTCCGTCTTCCATTGCTCAGGAGTTTTATACACAGTAAAACCGGCTTCGGTTGCACACTTATATTTATGCAAAACATGAATAGGTATAAAGTCCCAAAAAACAGGAGCCAGTAAAGCAACCGCTATAAATGAGGACCAAAGCCAAGGATTTTTTCCGCGGTTACGCGCCCAACGAAACGTACCTTTTGCTATTGTTGACACTATCCAATAATAAATCGCTAGCGGAATTATAAATAATAGGCCGATCATGTTATCGCTCCCTCAGCCCTTCCTGGCCATAACGTAATAATGGTGCTAAGAAAAACTCTATTATCCTGCGCTTACCTGTTTTAACTTCCGCTGTTACAGCCATACCCGGAATTAACTTCACATTTTTTCCATCTACCCAAATGGTATTTTTATCCATGATGAGCTGCATGCTATAAATCAATCCTTGTTGCTCATCTACCTTTGCATCATCAGAGACGGTTATAACTTTTGCATTAATAATGCCGTATTTAGTAAATGGAAACGTATGGATTTTTACTTCAGCAGGCATCGTTTCATGGACGAAACCTATATCTTTATTCTGCAGGTAGGCCTCAACCGAGAGATGTTCTTCATCCGGAACAACTAACATCAATTGTTGGGCTTCAGTGACAACACCTCCGACCGTATTAACGGCAAGACCCTGCACTTGACCCGAAACGGGTGAATACAAAATTTGCTTGGCATTAAGATCGGTTGCTTTTGCCAACTCTTCCTGCAAGGCCGCAATCTGCTGTTGTGTTTCAGCCATACTGTTTAAGTGGATTGCACGTGTTTGCGCCATATACCCATTAATCTGCTGCTGTATTTCTGATTCGCTTGCTTGTAATTGTTTAAGCCGCTGACGTTCTGCTACTAAATCTTGTGTTTGTTGTATACGTTCTTGTTCTAATGCCAGATATTCGGTTTCAGAAATATATTTCTTACGGTTGAGGTTTTTTAAATTTGCGGTACGACGTGTAATAATAGGCAGTATTTGCGTCAGTTTACTAATGATAGCGCGTGTGCCCTCTTGCTCAGCTTTAGTTTTACTTAATGCGCTTTGAAAGGCTTGCAGTTGTGCCCTGTATTGTTGCCATTGTTGCCATAGCAAACGTTTATGTAACTGCTGGTCTTTTGAGGTGGTAAGAGTATCCGTGACGCTTAAGCTCACTTGGCTAGCCGTAAGTTGGCGCTGCTCCAGGATCGGTTTATCTAACAGAGCCATCAAGGTTTGGCTGACAGCATGTAGTAACTGTGCACTCTGCAAGTCACCCAAAAGACGTTTTTCATCAGAAGCGGTGAGTACACGATCTAACTCTATCAAAGGCTGACCTTTGTCTACCGTTTGCCCTTCCTTAACTAAAATTCGTTTCACAAGCGCTTTTTCTATCGGCTGTATCACTTTTACACGTGAACTAGGAATTATCTTCCCTTCTGCGGTAGCGACAATGTTTACTTCACCAAAATATGCCCAAAGTAGTGCTAAACAAAATAACAATATGAGACTACGACCAATCCATTTAGCCAGTGGGTTTGGCGGAGTTTCCTGTATTTCTAATGCCGCCGGCAAAAAAGCAGCCAGCTCTCGCATGTTATGTTTATCACCCAATTGATCCCGGTTAAGCCAAGCCTCTTTAAACGCGCAGAAGAGATTCATTATGCGCCCTCCCGCGTCACTTCAGGTGTAACCTGATTGCGTACGCGTGCCTCTACCGACTGCAAATTAGGCGTATGACCCTGATAACTATGTAAGCGGGCATAGTAACCGTTTAATGCTAATAGCTCTTCGTGATCACCTTGTTCGACGATGCGGCCTTTTTCCATCACAATAATCCGGTTACAGTGACGCACCGTACTCAGACGATGGGCAATCATAAATACACTACGGCTTTTACAGATGGTTGCCATATTGTCTTGTATTAAGCGTTCAGATTCGTAATCCAGCGCACTGCTTGCCTCATCAAAGATAAGGATGCGCGGATTAGTAATCAGTGCACGCGCGATCGCCAACCGCTGCCGTTGACCACCCGACAAGTTGCTTCCCTGTTCACCCACAAGGGTGTCATAACCCTCAGAAAGCTCGACTATAAACTCATGAGCCCCTGACATCTTGGCGGCTGCAATGACACGCTCCATCGACGTGGCCGGCTCGCACAGAGCGATATTTTCACGAATAGTGCGGTTAAATAGAAAGTTTTCTTGCAGAACCACACCAATCTGTTTACGCAACCACGTGGTATCGACCATAGAAAGATCCACACCATCAATAGACACCCTGCCTGATTCAGGAATATAGAGGCGTTGGATAAGTTTAGTTATGGTACTTTTTCCTGAACCGGAGCGCCCAACAATGCCAATAACTTCTCCCGGGCTGGCTTGCAAACTAAACTCATCTAAAATAACAGGGCCATCCGTGTTATATCGAAAACGCACACGATCCAAAGATACCGCGCCCTGCAAAGCAGGTAACTGAGAGCGGTTGGGATTAAAGCCTGGCTCTTTGGGTGTATTAAGAATGTCGCCCAAACGGGCAATAGAGATACCCGCTTGTTGAAAATCCTGCCATAGCTGCACTAACTTCAGGATAGGACCACTCACCCGCCCCGCCAGCATATTAAAGGCAACAAGCTGGCCTACCGAAAGTTGTCCACCAATCACAAGATGCGCACCTAGCCAAATAATGCCGAGAGTCATTAACTTATTGATTAAGCCGGCTATTTGATTTGCAACGTTGTTCAGATTTTGGCTACGAAAAGAGGCATGAACATAATCAGACAGATGATCTTCTAACTTACGCCGCATCTGAGGCTCAACAGCCATGGACTTTACCGTACCGATACCACTGATAGACTCGGTCAAAAATGCGGTATTTGCCGCCCCATGCTTAAATTTCTCGTCGAGTCTGCGGCGTAAAATAGGCGTAATAAATAGAGAGAGAACTACATAAAAAGGGATACTGCCCACTACAATCCATGTCAGAGCCGGGCTGTAATACCACATCACACCTAAAAAAACGAAAACAAAAAGCAGGTCAATAACCAACGTCAGCGCTGTACCCGTAATGAAGTTACGAATAGTATCCAGCTCTCTGACTCGCGCAACATTTTGTCCTACCTGTCGTGCTTCAAAGTAAGCTAAAGGTAAAGCCATCAAATGATGATAAAGGCGGGAACCCAGCTCTACATCAACTCTATTGGTTGTATGACTAAAAATATAGTTACGAAAACCACCTAACAGAGCCTCAAAAACAACAACAATAAAAAAACCGACAGCCAGAACATCCAACGTCGTGAAGCCGCGATGAACTAACACCTTGTCCATAACGACCTGGAAAAATAACGGGGTGACTAAAGCAAAAAGCTGAAGAAAAAACGAGGCTAGCAAAACTTCTGCAAATAGCTTTCGGTATTTAACTAATGAAGGGATAAACCAAGATATATTAAATGCTTGTTGTAGACTGCCCCCTAACCCTTGTCGTTTTACCAGCGCAATCAGGTCACCAGACCATAATGCAGCAAACTCCTCTGCCGAAAGCGACTGCGGTGATTCGTTACGTAAATCATGTATTAAAACACCGGTTGCAAGAGGTTTTCCGTGCTTTAGTTTTGGTTTGGGCGTGTTAGCTTCAGGGTATGCTAAACGGGCCAGTATGATGTACTCGCCACCCTTTGTTTTGGCAATCGCAGGTAACATCGCATTATTGAGACTGGCAAGATCGAGGGAGAGTTTTTTGGCTTTTAAAGAAAGCGCTTTAGCCGCAATGAGCAGCTCAGTGTCAGAAAAAAGTTCACCCGGCGTTCCAAACTCATGAGCTAATTGGGTTGCTTCTGCAGGGAGTTGATGAAATCGCGCTAACGCGACCAATGACTGAAGTCCAGTATCCATATTGCTAATCCTTTAGCTTTCATGGCGGCTTAAGTGCTACATGCTTAAATTAACAATAGAATGACATAGCCGTTAATACAAATTGTACTGGTCAATCTCTCTTTAATTTTCGGAAAACAAACAAAAAAGCCGGTATAAGCATGCTCATACCGGCTGTTAATACATCTGTTATAAAACCTTATCAGCCTTGATAAAAAGCCTCTGCTGCAGCTAATGCTTTTCCGGCATTCACCGCTGCGCCCATCTGTACTAAGGTGCTTTCCAAAGCAGATAAACATAGCGTGACATTTCGACGGTTGCAGGCAGCCCCCATCAAACCGATGCGCCATACTTTACCCGCCAATGCGCCTAAACCAGCCCCAATTTCCAGGCCATAATTATTCAACAACGCACTGCGCACGGCCGCTTCATCAACGCCTTCAGGCACAATGACCGTGTTCAACTGTGGTAAGCGGTAGGCTTCTTCCACCAAGAATTGAATACCCATCGCTTCTAAGCCTGCTTTAAGCGCTTGATGGTGATGATCATGGCGTTTATGGGCGTTCTCCAGCCCCTCTTCCTGCAACATCACGAGTGCTTCGTGTAGCGCATAGAGAGAGTTAACAGGTGCCGTATGGTGATAAGCACGCTTGCCTTCGCCACCCCAGTAGCCCATCACCAATTTTTTATCGAGGAACCAGCTAGGGACTCTTGATTCACGCGCCTGTACTTTTGCTACTGCTTTAGGACCAAAACTTACCGGCGAAATTCCTGGTGGGCACGACAAACATTTTTGCGTTCCCGAATAGATAGCATCAATACCCCATGCATCCACTTCAAGCTCAGTACCGCCCAGTGAGGTTACCGCATCAACGATGGTTAATGCGCCATATTGCTGTGCCAATTTACACAGGGCCTGTGCATCAGAGCGAACGCCTGTTGACGTTTCAGCATGCACAAACGCTAATATTTTAGCATCGGGATGCGCTTCAAAAGCTGCTTTTACTTTATCAACGCTCACCGGTGTGCCCCATTCATCGGACACCAGCACACATTCGCCACCAAAGCGTTCCACATTTTCTTTCATGCGGCCGCCAAATACACCATTTTGACAAACAATCACTTTTTCGCCGGGCTCGACCAAGTTAACAAAACAGGCCTCCATTCCCGCAGAACCAGGTGCAGAGACGGGCATTGTCAGTTCATTTTCAGTCTTGAAAGCGGCTTTAAGCAGCACTTTCAATTCATCCATCATTTCAACAAAAGCAGGGTCCAGATGCCCAATTGTTGGGCGGGCCATTGCCTCTAAAACACGAGGACTGACATCTGAAGGGCCAGGGCCCATTAAAATTCTTTGCGGTGGATGAAACGACTTAATCATAAGAACTCTCCTATAGGTAATCTTACTCGGTAAATAATCAGGGAAAACGGGTACTAAAACAGACTGAAGAATTAAAGTTTAGCCAGTGAACGCACGATCTCAATAACCATTTCTGCTGAATGTTTCGCGGCAGTCTCCAGGAACTGGTCAAAAGATAAATTTGACTCTTTGCCTGCAATATCAGAGAGTGCCCGGATAACGATAAACGGTGTACCAAACTGATGGCATGTCTGCGCGATGGCGGCCGCTTCCATCTCAACTGCTTTCATAGTAGGGAACAGTGAACGGGTGTGCGCTACACGCGCCGGATCATTCATGAAACTATCGCCGGTGGCTATCAGACCATGCACGGTCTGCATCCCGTCTAAGCGCTCGATACATTGTTCTGCCACTTTGGCTAATGTCACGTCTGGTTCGAATGCAGCCGGTAATCCCGGCACCTGTCCCGGTTCATATCCGAAAATAGTGACATCCACATCGTGATGACGCACTTCGGAAGAGATCACAATATCACCCACATTTAACATGGGATCAAAACCGCCCGCAGAACCCGTATTGATAACACAATCCGGCGCAAACTCATGTAACAGCAACGCAGTACTGACAGCCGCATTAACTTTGCCGATACCCGACATCAATAAAACTATATCAAGGCCGGCCATTGTACCTGTATAAAAATCATAACCGGCAATCAAGTGTTGCTGACGATTTTCTAAACGATCACGAAGAATCTCCACCTCCTGATCCATGGCGCCAATGATACCGACTTTGATTTTCTTGTCGTTTTTTAAAATGTCATGAAGTGACCGCTGTTTAATCATTGAGCCTAACTGTCCTTATAGTGAGCCTTTAGTGAGCTGAATTATCTTCTATTGAATATTTGAGCCTACAGGATACGCAATTAAATTGTCGGTACAAACTGAATATGGCCCTATTAAACATTAACTTTAAATCAGACTATGCTTATCACTTCTGCTATATGAATATAATTAATCTTCATTCGTACAAGCTGCATCAGATTCATTTATTTCGCCGGCCAGTGCCTCTACGCTTCCAAGAGACTTCCGAAACTCCTGCTCTGGATAAAGACCTTGCCACCCTAGCCGGTCAAATAAGTTGGCAACTTTACGTGTAACCGGTGCCTTAATCGTCAACACCTCGCCGCTAGCTGGATGTTCAAATGTCAGCTCTGTCGCCATTAACAGCATACGTCGCGTATCCAGATGTTCCCTGAACAGACGATTATGCCGCCCTTCACCATAGTTAGTATCACCAATAAGCGGGTGCAAAATGTGCTTCATGTGGCGTCGGATTTGATGCTTACGCCCCGTGGCAGGCTTAACCTCGACCAATGAATAGCGGGCACACGGATACTTTCCTACCGCAATGGGCAACTCCACAGTACCGAGACGACGGTACGATGAAACCGCTTCTTTGGCGGGTTTATCAGGATCAGCAAAAGGATCAGCCATTTTATCGAAGATAGGCTTTAGTGCGTAATCGATTACCCCCTCTTGCGGTGTATAGCCACGTGTGACACACAGGTAAGTTTTTTGCACCTTGCGCTCGGCAAACAGTGCATTCATCTTTTGCGCCATCTCTTTGTTTTTTGCAAAGACAATCACACCAGATGTTGCCCTGTCCAAACGATGTATGGTGTGAACCGGAGCGTCCCTAAAATAAGTTTTCAGTGAATAAACCAGATTCGGTGTATTTTTAGGCGCAATCCAACTGGGATGAACCAAAAGACCCGCAGGTTTATGTACGGCAATAAGATCGTCATCCTGATAAAGGATATCCAGATAAGACATAAGGGTATTAATGATTCCAGGCGAGAAAACAGGTAAGCGATCATTTTACTTGGAATCTTTATCACAGAATAGGGTCATAACACTTGAAATGGCCTGAAAAGTAGCCATTATAGCTAGTGTTAACAATAACGAACTTCCGGGGATTACATGAGTAACGCACATTCTATTGGCACACGTTCAGAACAATCAGTTCTGCAAACCAACAAGGTCATTCGCAATACTTATATGCTACTGTCCATGACACTGGTTTTCAGTGCAGTAACAGCCGGTATTTCAATGGCGATTAACCCTCCTTTCTTTATGTATCTGGGAAGCGTTATCGTCAGCTTTATACTGCTGTTCGTTTTGAATAAAAAACAAAACAGCGCAGCGGCACTACCGCTTGTTTTTGGTTTTACCGGCTTACTGGGGTTCGGCTTAGGTCCGATTCTTAACCAGTACCTTGGCTTGCCTAACGGCGGTGAAATCATCATGACAGCGATGGGCATGACAGCACTGACCTTTGTTGGCTTGTCTGCTTATGTACTGACTAGCCGTAAAGACTTCAGCTTCATGGGCGGATTTTTATCTGCCGGCATGATGGTCGCTATCATTGCCATGGTTGCTATGTTCATTCTGCCAATGTTTGGTGTGAATGTGGGTGGTTTCCATCTGGCACTATCAGCGTTGGTTGTGCTGTTAATGGCTGGCTTTATTTTATACGACACCAGCAACATCGTTAACGGTACTTACACTAACTACATTATGGCGACCACAAGTCTTTACCTGAATATCTACAATCTGTTTATACACCTTTTAATGCTAACAGGTGTTTTAAGCGACGATTAATCAGTTCATTGCCAGACCACACGCCCTGTTTTCTTTGATAAGATAACAGGGCGTTTTTCATTGTACGGATGTTCATATGATTTTTTCCATTCTGATTTATGGCTCTGCGCATAACAGCCAATCTGTACACAGCGCCTACCGTTTTACTGATAGCGTGCTTCGCTCTGGTCATCAGATACACCGTGTGTTTTTTTACGGTGAAAGCGTTCATGCTGCGTCAATCTTAAGTGCGCCCCCCAGAGACGAACTGAATATTCATCAGCTCTGGAAAGACCTTGCCGAAACACATCAGATCGATATTGTTGTTTGCATTGCGGCCGCTTTAAAACGCGGGGTCATGAATGAAGCAGAAGCCAAGCGCCACGAAAAAGAGAATTTCAATACCCAAGCCCCTTTTGAACTTTCAGGCCTGGGCCAACTGAGTGAAGCGGCGATCATTTCGGATCGTTTAGTCACCTTTGGAGCCTGACATGTTGCAGAAAAATATATTACTAATACTGTCTCATGCGCCCTATGGTGACACTTACGCTAAAGAAGCACTGGATATTGCACTCACTGCTGCGGCATTCGGATTACCCGTCAGCCTGCTATTCACTCAGGACGCACCTTATCTGCTATTAAAATCGCAACAACCTCAGCAGATTCAACAAAAGAATTTCGCCAATATCTGCTCGGCCCTTCCTATGTACGATATTGAAAACATCTATATTGAAGCTCAGGCCGCACAAACAAAGCGAATCACCCTCGACCAGTTGGTCGTACCGGCAAAGTTCGTGAACCAGGCGGATATTGCCCTGATGATTCGCGATCACGATATTGTCTTAAGGTTTTAAGCATGACGACACTACATACGATTAACAAAGCCCCTTCAGACACATCCCTTTGGCAGTCTTGTTTATCGGCGATACTCCCGGGTGATGCCTTACTTATGATTGAGAATGGCGTTTATGCGGCCAGCCAAAGCAGTATCACCAGGCAACTACAAAGTATGCATGATGTAAGCCTTTACCTTTTATCCGCTGATATTGAAGCTCGCGGGCTTACGGATCAGATTCGAACGCAAGCCACAATCGTTGATGACCTGCAATTTGTCGCGCTGAGCTGCCAACACGCTAAAGTCGTGAGTTGGTTCTGATGCGACAGGTTATCATTAACAACAACAGCATAGCATTGGATGACGAAGGCTATCTACTTAACTTAGGCGACTGGTCAACGCCTGTCGCAGAGTACCTCGCTATCGAAGAAAAGATCCAGTTAACGGATGCCCATTGGGAAATCATTAAAGTCATCCGCAATTTTTATCAACAATATGAGTTATCACCTGCCATGCGACCACTGGTAAAAGCGGTTACCATAGCGCTCGGAAAGGAGAAAGGAAAAAGCATTTATCTGATGAAGCTTTTCCCCGAAAGCCCTGCCAAGCAAGCTGCAAAGTTGGCAGGCTTACCAAAGCCTACCAACTGCCTCTGAAAATATTCAAACACACCTTATTTCCCCTGAATGAACGACAGATCACTATTGAAATACACTTATTTAAAATCTGCGCTATGCTAAAGCCTATATAAAAAATGAATACGCAATACACCTACATAATATATACAAAACATATAACCCATTCGGAAAATGTTTTTTAACTACTCAGCTAATCAAAAGTGGACAGACCAACATGAGCTTACAAGCTGAAGCAGAACACCTGCAATCCATAGAAAGCATGCAGCAAACTCAGCAGGATAAGAAAGAG